>JBBQDF010000120.1:0-7634 GCA_038319475.1 Thermoanaerobaculia bacterium | reverse complement strand
GGAACGGAGGCGCGTGAGCCTGCGGCCCCGGGGACGCGAGAGCCGTTGTTTTTGAGCGACCTTTGAGCGCTTCGCGCGAGGCGCCGCTAGCCGCCCCAGCGCGCGCGCTTGCCTCGCGCGTCGATGTGGACGAAGGGACCGTGCGCGGAGGTCGCCGGATAGATACCGATGCCGCCGGCGAGCTCCGGGTGCGAAAGTTCGACCATTTCCGCGGCATGCGCCAGGATGCGCGCGTCCTTCAGATCGACCCGGCCGTCGCGGTTCAAGTCGTTCATCCGCCCGCGGGACAGATCGTCCGGGTAGACATCGGCGGCGTCGCCGTACTGGTGCCGCGACACGGAGGATCTCCCGCCGGCGCCGACACCCTCTTCGTTGTAGTCGGGCGTCCGGAAGCCGCTCATGACGAAGAGGCCGCGGATCGGATAACCCTCCCGATGGAGCTCGCCGATTGTGAGCTCGAGCTTGTCGAGGAGTCTCGCCTGCAGAACGACGTACTTCGGCCAGATGTTCGCCTGATTCTTGGTGACGAACTGGCCGAGGGCGAAGTGCTCGGAGACGCGGAGACCGAAATTCTGCGGGGTGACCTGCACGAACCCCTTCGGACTGGCATAAGCGGGGTCGCCGACCGCGCGGTTTTCGGAGGGCCAGTTGCCCATCCGATAGGGGCCGATCCTTCCGTTGACCTTCGCGGAGAAGGGAGTCAGCACGATCCACCGGAGGGCCGCCCCCGCGGCGCCGATCGCATCCAGGGCGTAAACGCCGGGGGGCCGGCGTTTCGCCGGGATCTCGGATACGGGAACTTCTCCGGGGAGTGTGAAGACGGCGCGCAGTTTTCCCGACGTCCCGATCAGCGTCGCCAGCGGCGCAAAACCAGAGGGAGTCCCGGCAAGGCTTCCAAGGAGTACGAAGAACAGCCCGGCCGACGCGAAGAATCGGAGACGGTTGGACAGAACGGAAAGCTTACCGAAACGGGTGGAAAAGGTCAAGGGCGGGCGCCGTCGCTTTTCGTCATCAAATACCGGTTTTGGAGCCCGAAAACGGGGCTTCACCGGGCGCCCCTGCAGGCTGAAGACGGAGGCCTGTCAGTAGATGATCACCTGGTCGCCGACAGAGGTCATCCCGTAGAGGGCCTCGAGGTCCTGGTCCGCGAGGCGCACGCAGCCATGGGAAACGCTGCGGCCGAGCTGGTCGGTGGCGAGGGTCCCGTGGAGCGCATAGCCGCCGCCGAGGTTCAAGCGGTACTTTCCGAGGACCTTGTCGAAGCGCCGCTGCTTCGACGAAACGGGGGGGACCACCACGGTACCGCCCGCGCGGATGACCTGCCCCGGGGGGAGCTCCCGCGTCGAGCCGTCGGGAGAGATCTCGATGACGGAGCCGCTGCGGATCGTCAGGACCTTGCGCTTTGGCCGGCCGCCGCCTTCGAACCACGACCAGACCCCGCCGGCGCGCGAGACATCGGGCGCGATCGGGGCGCCGGTCGCCGCGTCCACGGCCTCCCCGGGCTCGAGCCGCACCACCGTGGCCCGCTTCTTCCGCGCCTCTTCGACGAAGTGCCAGTCGGGAGGGACCCAGACGGGGTTCTCTTCCTTGGAGCGGATCTTGAACCTCCCGGTCGGGGTCTCGAACTGCGTGGTTCTCCCCTTCTCGACTAAGGTCGTGCCCTTCCCGGTCGAGCAGATCGCCTGGAACACCGTCTCTCCCCCGCGCCGGACCCAGAGCCGGTTTTCTGCCGTCGAGATGACGATCGTCTGAGGCGTGTCCGCGGATTCGTCGAGGCGGACTTCCGTGCGCGCGACTTTCGAGCGCAGGTCCGTGACGCGCGCGGCGCTTTCTTCCGCGGCGCTCTTCAACTCTTCGAAGCGGCCTCCGACTCTCGAGGCGATCATCCGGTCGATCTGACGCAGTCGTGACAGCTTCCTCGCATCGCGGACGTTCTCGACCTCCGCCGCGGTCGAGAACGCGACCGCGCCGAGGGCGATCACGAAGAGCGCCCACGCCCCCAGAAATCCGAGCCTGAATTTCATGCGATCTCCGCGCCCCCGCCCGACGCCTGATCCCTGCCGCTTCTAAAAAACATACACGCGAGTTCGAGGCCCGACGCGCTTCCAGATCGCGGCGAGGTCCTTCTCCGGCACCAGGAACGATCCGGGCTTCGCGCCGTGGAGGGGACTGTCCGGCGGAGGGGCAGAATGGATGACCGCATCGCCCGAGAGCACGATCACGTATTTGCCGAGCCCGTTCTCGATACGGGGCAGCGGCTCGGGGACCGGTTTCCCGTCCATTGCGTAGACCCACGCCGGAGGCGACCAGTCGGCCCCCTGAAGCTTCTCGCGAATGGAGAACGCGCCGGAAAGCGCAGGAAAGGTCCAGCGCCGTTTTCCTGCCTCGATCGTCTTCGTGAGCCCGGGCTCCGCGGGGGCCTCGCGAAGGATGCGATCGCCGTACTGGAAACGAAACCGCTTCCTGACCGTGTCGAGGACGATGAAAAAATCCTCGCTCTGGACGCTCTCCAGATACTTCAGGCGCGAATCGAGCTCGGCCCCCAGGGTCTTCGCGTCCGCCTCCGAATCCGCGAGCTCCTGCCGGAGGCGTTTTAGGTCTGCGGGCACGGCCGAGCTCTGACGCAGCGTTTCGGCGAACTGCCGGTCGAGAGTGCGCCGGTGCCAGGTCGCTCCGGCGCCCATGGCGGCCGCGACCCCGAGGAGCGCCAGGGAGAGGGTCCACGCCGGCCGCGGCCTCTTCGGTGCCTTTCGAAACCGCCGCGACACGCGGAGAAAACCGGTCCGCATCGCGATGATGCCCGACGCATCCATCGGTCCCCGACGGGATCCCGACCCCGATCCGCCGGCCGGCGGCGGAATCTCCCCGCTCACGAGGCTTCCCCGGCTCCGGCGCGCCGGAGGGAGCGTCTTTGCCGGGCCATCACTTCGCGCGAACGAATTCGCGCGCGGGTCCCGTGGCCGGGACGTCTTCGGGGACGCCGAGGTAGAAGCCCTGCCCGTACGGTATGCCGAGGCGCCGGCACTCCTCGAGGTCTTCCGGCGTTTCGATCCCCTCGGCGACGCACAGCGCGTCGATCCTGCGGGACAGATTGACGAGCATCTCGACGACGTCTCGCTTGATCGTGTCGGCGTGAAGTCCGGTGATCAGCGTGTTCGCCACCTTCAGATAGCTGGGGCGCAGCTCCGCGATCGACTGAAGCGAGGCGTATCCCGAGCCCGCGTCGTCAATCGCGATCTGAAAACCCTTCTCGCGCAGGGCGGCGAGCGCCTCGCGGAAGACGGGGATGTCCCGGATCGCGGAGCGCTCCGTGACCTCGATGACCACCGTCTGCTTCAGGCGCAGGAACGGCTCGAGCGTTTCCCGGCGCGTCGTGAGCGCGGTGATCGAATCCGCTTCCACGTTGATGAAGAGATGGCCGCCGGGCGGAGCGACGTAATGGGCCGCGGAAGATTCGATACAGAGCTGCTCGAGCTCCCAGATGGCCTCGTGATCTCCGGCGAACTGGAAAAGGAGCTCGGGGCTCTCGAACGCCGTGTCGGCCGGCCCGCGCGTCAGCGCCTCGTGGCCATGGATCTCCATCGTGTTGAGGTCGAAGATCGGCTGGTAGACCGTCCGGATCCTGTGTTTGGTAAGGTTCTCGTGGATGGTCTCCTTGAGCGCCCCCTGCCGCTCCTCGTCATTCGTCGTCGCGTTCGCGATCGCCTGGCGTAGCGCGCGGTACACGAGCCGCTCGACGCGCATCTGGGGGTTGGAATGGATGACGGAGTAGCCGACGAACACCCCGATTCTTTTGTGGATGCGGGAGCCGAACCCCTCGTCGAGAGAACCGCGGAGCGACTCTTCAACCTGCCGGGCCTTCCGCTGCAGCCGCGCGAACCCGTCTTCTCCCGACTCCATCGTGGTGAAGACGTAGAAGTCGGATCCGCCCGCCCGATTGACGGCGACGAAGTCCTCGGTCGCGAAGACGGTCCCCAGCATGCGCCGCAACGCCTTGCCGGTATGGCGCAGAAGCGCATCGAACACTTCCCAGCCGTAGGTCTCTTCGATGTGGCTGTACTGCTCGACGTCGATGAAGAGCACGCCGAGGTCGCGGTTGTCGAGGAGCCGATCGCGCAGAGCGTCGATGATGATCGGAACGGTGGGAAGCTCCGTGACCCCGTCGAACAGCAGGTTCTTGAAGCGGACTTCTTCGTTTTCCGACGGGATGTACGAAGGCACTTCCTCGCCGCGGTCGTCGAGCAGCCGCCGGACCGTCGCGAGAAGCTTGCGCCGCGTGAATGGCTTGGTGATGTAGTCGTCGGCACCGACCTGCATCCCCGTGATGAGGTCGCGGATCTCGCTCTTCACCGTGAGCATCGCGATCGGGATCTGCCTGGTCTCCGGCGCGTTCTTCAGTGTCGTGCAGACCTCCCAGCCCGAGAGCTCCGGCATCATCACGTCGAGCAGGATCAGGTCGGGGCGGAGCTCGAGCGCCATGTCAACGCCCTCGCGGCCGTTGTGCGCGGTCATGGCGGAGTAACCCGCCGAAGCGAGGATCGTCTGCACGATGAGCAGAATGTCTTCGTCGTCGTCGACGATGAGAATTTTCTCAGCGGCCATGCAAGGAGCTCGTCACCGGCGGGTTTGTGCGATCGTTCATAGTACCAGCACGCTCTTCACGGGCCGCGGCGCGATGCGGGCGCGGCCCGAGAGCGCCGCGAGCTCGATGAAGACCGCGATTCCGAGGATGTCCGCGCCCAGAGACTCCGCCAGACGGCACGCCGCTTCCGCGGTGCCCCCGGTCGCGAGCACGTCATCCACGACTAAGACCCGCTCCCCCGCCGCGCAGGCGTCGCGGTGGATCTCGAGGGTGCCGCTTCCGTACTCGAGTCCGTAGCTCGCGGAAACAGTCGCGCGGGGCAGCTTGCCGATTTTTCTGACCGGAACGAAGCCGACCGAAAGTTCGCGCGCGAGTGCCGCGCCGAACATGAATCCGCGCGCCTCGATCCCCAGGATCTTCGCGGGAGGTTCGGCCTTCCAGGGCTCTGCCATTTCCCGGATGGCGCGCGCGAACGCCGCCGGCGACGCTAAAAGGGGCGTGATGTCCCGGAAGAGGATTCCCGGAGAAGGGAAATCAGGGACATCGCGCACGAGCGCCCGCAG
Source organism: Thermoanaerobaculia bacterium (assembly GCA_038319475.1). Lineage (GTDB taxonomy): Bacteria > Acidobacteriota > Thermoanaerobaculia > UBA5066 > Gp7-AA6 > JALYUA01. The sequence continues at coordinate 2,489 of JBBQDF010000120.1, read as the reverse complement.
GTCCGCGTGCGCGTCGACCACCGTCACGGGCGGATTTCGAAACCGCGGAAGCCCTGGGCGGGAAGCTCCGCTTCGTCGACGTCGGCGACGCGGCCGACCAAGGGGCCGCGGCGCAGCTTTTCGAAGTACCCGGAGACGGCTTCCACTTCGCCCTCGACGGCGGTCTCGACGGTGCCGTCCGGCAGGTTGCGGACCCATCCCCTGACGCCCGCCGCCTGCGCCGCACGATGGGCGAACGCGCGAAAGCCGACGCCCTGGACCCGGCCGGAGACGATGGCGCGGCGGGCGATCTCCGTCAACCCGGAACCTCCGCGCGGCCGAACCTGCCGACGAGGGGAACGAACACGACCGCCTCTCCGTCCTCCTGCGCGAAATCGGTTTTGCGGCGGCGCACCACTCGGATGCGCTGGCGCTCCGGCGGCCCGATCGGCACGACGAGGCGCCCGCCGACCGCGAGCTGCGCGAGGAGCGGCAATGGCACCTCGTCCGCGCCGGCGGTCACCAGGATCCGGTCGTATGGCGCGGCGGCCGGATAGCCGTACGTCCCATCGAAGGCCTTGACGGAGACGTTCTGGCACCCGAGCTCGCGCAGTAGCGCCGACGACCGGCGGGCGAGCTCGTCGAGCCGCTCGAGCGAATACACCGTTCGCGCCAGGCGCGACAGGACGGCGGTCTGGTATCCCGATCCGGTTCCGATTTCGAGCACCTTGTGGCCCGGCTCGACCGCGAGGCGGCACGTCATCAGGCCGACGACGTAAGGCTGGGAAATCGTCTGCCCGTACCCGATCGGAAGCGAATGATCGCCGTAGGCCTTCGCGCGCAGCGGCTCCGGTACGAACAGGTGACGTGGGACTTCCCGCATCGCGGCGAGGACGCGCGGGTCGTCCACCCCGCGCGGGGCGACGAAGCGCTCCACCATCTCGCGCCGCGCGGAGTCTTCCCGCGGGGCGCCCCGAGGCCGGACGGGAACTGGGGGCATCTGCCTCATTTTAGGGGCGGTTGCGCCGGAAGAAAAGGAAGGATTTCGCCGAGCGCGCCATTAGAATACGAATTCGCAAAGCGTGCGGGAGGGGACCCTTGACCGAACACACCGCGGAGCTCGATCGCGCCTCCGAAGTGACCCGGACCGACGTGTCCCGCGAGGAGCTGAAGAAATGGTACGGCGTCATGCACCTGGGACGGGTGCTCGATGACAAGGCGCCGAACTACCTGAAACAGGGCCTCGGCTGGAGCTACCACGCTCCGTGCGCGGGCCACGACGCAATTCAGCTCGCACTCGGAATGACCTTCCGTCCGGGGCGCGATTTCCTCTTCCCCTACTACCGGGATCTGACGACGTGTCTGGCCGCGGGCTTGACCGCGGAGGAAATCCTGCTGAACGGAATGTCGAAAGCGGCGGACGTGGCCTCGGGCGGCCGCCACATGTCCAACCACTTCGCATAGCCGGAGATCGGGATCCAGAACGTCTCCTCGGCAGTGTCCAACCACGCCCAGCACGCGGCCGGGCTCGCGCGGGCGGTCAAGACGTACGGCAGCGACGCGATCGTGTACTGCTCGATCGGGGAGTCGTCCGCTTCGGAGGGTTATTTCTACGAGGCGATCAACGGCGCGACGCGCGAGAAGCTGCCGGTCGTCTTCGTCGTGCAGGACAACGGCTACGGCATTTCGGTCCCGAAACAGGACCAGACGGCGAACCAGTACTCGTCAGACAACTTCTCGGGCTTTCCCAATCTCCGGATCATCCACTGCGACGGGCTCGACGTTTTCGCGGCGTTCCGCGCGATGCGGGAGGCGGTCGACTACGTGCGGTCGGGGGCGGGCGCCGCGATCGTCCACGCGATCGTCGTGCGAATCCATTCGCATTCGAACTCGGACCGGCACGAGCTCTATCGGACACCGGAGGAGCTCGAGGCCGCCAGGGCCGCCGATCCGCTTCCGCGCTTCCGCCGCACGCTCGTCGAAAACGGCCTCGTGCCGGCCGCGGACCTCGAGGCGATCGAGAGCCATAACGAGCAGACCTACGAGGAGGCGGCGGATCGCGCAAAGAACGCTGCCGACCCGGATCCCGCCACCATCTTCGACTACGTGACGGCGGAGCCCTGGACTCCCGACGCCTGGCCGCAGGGTCTTCCTGACGGGACGGGGGAACCGCAGACTCTGGTGCAGGCGTTGAACGAGACTCTGAAGGCGGAGTTCCGCCGCAACCCCGACACCTACATCTGGGGTCAGGACGTCGCGTACCGCGAAAAGGGCGGCGTGTTCAACGTGACCAAGGGAATGCAGCAGGAGTTCGGGGCTCGTCGCGTTTTCAACGGTCCGATCGCCGAGGACTTCATCACCGGCACGGCGGACGGCTTTTCGCGCTGGAACGACAAGGTCCGCGTCGTCGTCGAGGGCGCCGAATTCGCGGATTACTTCTGGCCCGCGGCCGAGCAGATGGTGGAGATGTCGCACGAGTACTGGCGCACGAACGGCAAGTTCGTGCCGAA
>JBBQDF010000119.1:0-7661 GCA_038319475.1 Thermoanaerobaculia bacterium | reverse complement strand
TACATCGAGAGGAGTGATGTCAATGCGCGGCGCCCGCAGCCGACACCGAGACGTGGAGGATCCGCTCTCCCTGGCCGATCCGCTCGAGCGTCGACTGCCCTTCGATCACGTGACCGAAGACGGTGTAGAGACCGTTCAAGTGCGGTTGTGGGGAATGCGTCGCGAACCACTGGCTCCCGCCCGTGTCGGGACCCGACAGCGCCATGCCGACCGCTCCGCGCCCGTACTCGAGCGGATTGATCTCGTCCCGGATCTCGTACCCGGGCCCTCCGTTGCCCGTCCCCGTCGGGTCGCCATCCTGCAGCACGAAGTTCGGCACGACGCGGTGAATGCGGACGCCGTCGAAGTATCGTTTCTCCGCAAGCGTCACGAAGTTCATCACCGTCATCGGTGCCGACTCCCCCGCCAGGCGAATCGTGAAGGAGCCGGCGCCCGTCTCCACACGTGCCTGCCACGGCTGCCGGGCACGGTCGGCGAGCGCAGCGTAATCGGAGCGCGTCCGGCCGGTCACGTACTCCGGCGCGGGAAGCTGCGCGCGCGAGCGGCCGAAGGTCGTGATGAGCGCGCGGCGGGCGAGTCTCGCCGGCAGAGTCCTGCCCCGGCGGTAGATCGTCTCGACGAGCGAAGCGGCGCCGGGGTCCTTCTTCAACTTCTCGCACGCCGCGACGACGGAAGCGGGCACGTCCGGCGAGGCGTCGGCGAACGCTTTCTCGAAAGCCTCCGAAAAGAGAGGGAGAAGGGCCGGATCTTCGAGCTGCGCGAGCGCGTCGACCGCGGCGGAGCGGACCCCGGCGTCCTGGTCGGTCAACGCGGAGTTGACGAGCGCGCGGTTGCCGCGCACGGCATCGGACGTCTTGAGGGCCCCGAGGTTCGCGAGCCGGACGGCGGCGTCGTGGTCCGAGGCAAACCGCTCGCGCCACGGCCGCGCCTCCGCGAGCGGCAGCACCCCCGCCGCCTCCGCCGCGGCGGCTCGCAGAGACGCGTCCGCGGAAGCGGCGGCGGCGTCGAGAGCGGTCGACGCGCCTCCCTTCAACGCAGCGGTGAGCGAAACGAGGGCGACCTGGCGGCGGCGTCCCTCGCCGGACAGCGCGAGCGACCAGAGCCGCCGCGAGGCCTCGCGGTCGCCCTCCGCGAAATGGCGCAGCAGCGCGAGCGCCGGGACCGCGACGTTCGGGTTCGCGTCCGCCGCCAGCACCAGAACGCGGGCCCGCCGGTCGGCGGCGAGGCCGGGCGCGGGCCCCTTTTCGAAAATGGCCCCGAGCGCCACGAGCGCGTTGATGACGACCGGGGTCCGTTTCTCGAGAGCCGCGGCCAGGGACAGCACCGACTCGACCCGCCCGAGGAGGCCGAGCGCCCGGGCGGCGCCGGCCGCGATGTCCGCCTCGTCCGCGAGCGCCGACGTCAAAACCCGCAGAGAACCCGGCTGCGGCTTTCGGGACAACGCGTAGAGAGCCGCCGCTCGAACGCGCTGGTCGGGGTCGGCCGCGAAAGGCATCGCCGCCGCCTCACTGGCGCCGTTGGCGTACCGCCAGAGGGACCGCAGCAGGGACGCGCGGGGTTCGGGCGCTCCGGCGCCAGAGAACGCCGCGATCAACGCCTCTTCGCCTTCGGGCCGGCCCGCAAAGCCGATCGCGAGTGCAGCCGCCGCGGCGACGCGCGGTTCGGGATCCGAGAGGAGCGGGCGGAGATCGCCGGTGGCCGTGTCGGGCAGGTACCCGCAGGCGAACGCGGCGGCGGCGCGCACATCGGCGTCAGGATCCGTCAGAAGCGTCCGCAGGATCGGCGCCCCCCGTTCGTCGGAGATCCGACCGAGCGCGAGCGCCGTTCGCGTCCGGGTCTCCCCCTCCGGACTCCGGGCCGCCGCCAGCAGAGTCGGCTCGTCGAACGCGCGGCGGTCCTCGAGTTCCAGAAGGGCGGCGTCCGCGTCGCGTCCGGAGAGAGTGGAAAGCTCCGAGCCCGTCGAGGACGGCGGTTGCGGAAAAGAAGCCGGCGGACCCGCGGGATGGCTTCCGCAGCCGGCGGCGAACGCGAGAGCAGGCACCCACAGGAGAACGGTCCACCGCCGCAGCGTCATCCGACTCCTCTTCACGTCCGGGTTCTGGTGAGCGCGCGCGATTATACGGGAGGCCAGAGGCGGAAGGCGGGAGCGTGACGGAGAGGTCGCTTCAGCGGCGGCCTCTCACCTCGCAACGCTCAACGCGAACGCTCGACTCTCGAACCAACTCAATCAGACAACTTCCTCACGCCCCCACCAGCAGCCGGTCGCCCAGCATCGCGGGAAGTCCCGCGCGACGGATCTTCTCGCGGGTTTTTTCAACGTCGTAGGGCACGCGGTCGAAGTGGACCACGCGCTCCGCCGCGTCGTAGATCGCGTAGGCGGCCGCCGGGTTGCGGTCGCGCGGCTGTCCGATCGAGCCCGGGTTGATGAGATACCGGCGGTCCTTCTCGAGCTTCCACCGGACGCGCTCTCCGCGGATGACGTCCACCTGAATCCCGTGCGGCTCGAGCGTGAACACGGACGGGATGTGGCTGTGCCCGAAGAAGCAGATCCCGTACGAAAACTCGCGGAAGTTCATCCACGCGTCGCGATCCGAGAAAATGTAAGCGTCTTCGTCGCGGGGCGAACCGTGACAGATCGCAAACGCCTCCTCGACCTCCAGCGGGCCGACCGGGAGCGATTCCAGGTACTTGAAGTTTTGAGGCGTCAGCTTCCCGGCCGTCCAGCGCGCGGCGGCGAGCGCAATCGGATTGAACAGCTCGCCCGAGTCGAGCCCGCACACCACCTTGTCGTGGTTCCCGCGGATCGCCAGCTTTTCCCGCCTTATCCGCCGGATCCGGTCGACGACGTGATTCGGGTTCGCTCCGTAGCCCACGAAATCGCCCAGAATCACGACACGGTCGTAGCGCTTTCGACGCACGCGCGCCATGACGGCGGCCAGCGCCTCGTCATTCGAGTGGATGTCGGACAGAATCAGGTATCGCATGGCCCTCAGGGCTCAGAACCGTGGCGACCGAAGCGCATCGAGCGCCAGGAGGACACGGTCGGTGGATTCTTCGATGGACTGGTCGCGCAGAGCGACGGCAACGCTCCCCATTCTATAGAAAGGCTCCCGGGCGGCCGCCAGCTGCGCGGCCTGCTCCGGCCCCGCGAAGAGGGGCCGGTCGGTCTTACCTTCGAGCCGGGAGAGCAGAACCGGCGTCGGGACGTCCAAGAACACCGCCCGTCCGAGCGAAGCGATCGCCCGGCGGTTCTGGTCCTGCACGTAGCAGCCGCCGCCGGTCGCGATGACGGCATCGGGAAGGCTCCTGGTCGCTCCGAGGAAAATGCTCTCCCGCTCCCGGAAGGCGGCCTCCCCTGAGCTCTCGAACAGGGCTCGAACCGTCAGGCCCGACGTTCGCTCGATCTCGGAATCGAGATCGACGAACGGAACCGCGAGCCGCTCCGCGACCCGGCGGCCGATCGCCGTCTTGCCGCTTCCCATGAACCCGACCAGGTACACCCGCCCGGGAAAGACGCGCTGCCGCGCGACATCGAGCAACGCGCGCGCGTTTTCTTCCAGGCGGCCTCCGGCGGTGAAGGCCGCGACCATCGCCGCGGAATCGGCGCCCGCGTCGAGGACCTGCCCGAGCGTCTCGCGACCGATGCCTCGGATCGCGACGACGGGACGGGTCGGGCGCCGCGCGACCGGCGACAGACGGTCGAGGCCGCGAGGCTCCAGGGTGCTCTTCGTGACGCTCGGAAAGACCGGTCCGAAGGCGACGTAATCGGGGTCTGGCGAGGAAAAAGCGGCCGCGGCCTCTTCCGGGGAGTGCGTGCTCACGCCGATTGGGAAATCCGGGCCCAGGATCCGGCGCGCGTCGGACGCCGGAAGGTCCCCCGCCCCGAGGTGCACCCCGGTTCCGGCGATTCGCGCGACGTCCGTGCGGTCGTTGACGAAGAGGAACGCTCCGTCCCGGCGGGCGAGCGACACGCACTCGTCGACCTGCGGCAGAAGCTCCGCGTCCGGAAGAGTCTTTTCCCGCACCTGGAAGCAGCGCACGCCCACCGAGAGAAGCCGGCGGACGATCCCGGCGTGGTCGGGCCCGGACGGCGAGCGGCTGGTGATCGCGTAGATCGCCGGGACGGCGAATGGCATCGGGCGGCTCGCCTTCAGCCGGGAAAGCCGGCCCGGCTCACGAGGCTTCCGCGAACCGGTCCATGAAGCGGGTCGAGAGCCGGCCGGCGACGAAATCCGGGTCTTCCAGAATCCGCCGGTGCATGGCGATCGTCGTTTTGACCCCCTCGACGACGAACTGGTCGAGCGCCCTCCGGCTGCGAAGGATCGCTTCCGTGCGATCGCGGCCGGAGACGATGAGCTTCGCGATCAGCGAGTCGTAATGGGGCGGAATCAGGTATCCCTGGTAGGCGGCGGTGTCCACGCGCACCCCCAGGCCTCCCGGCGGGTTGAATGTCGTGATGCGGCCGGGCGACGGTTTGAACGAGACCGGGTCCTCCGCGTTGATGCGGAACTCGATCGCGTGGCCCCGCGGCTTCAAACCGCGGCCCGCAAAGGAGAGCGGCGCTCCGGCCGCCACCGCGATCTGCTCCTTCACCATGTCGACACCGGTGACTTCCTCGGTCACGGGGTGCTCCACCTGGAGTCTCGTATTCATCTCCATGAAGTAGAAGTTGCCGCGCGGGTCGAGGAGAAACTCGATCGTCCCCGCGTTGGTGTAGCGGACCGCGCGCGCCGCCGCGATCGCCGCCTCGCCCATCTTCGCGCGCAGCGCCGCGTCGAGAGGGACGGAGGGCGCCTCCTCGATGAGCTTCTGGTGACGGCGCTGGATCGAGCACTCTCGCTCCCCCATGTGCCGCAGGTTGCCGTGCTGATCGCCAAAGACCTGGAACTCGATGTGCCGGGAACTCTCGAGGTACTTCTCGAGATAGACCTCGGCGTTGCCAAACGCCTTCTCCGCTTCGTTGCGCGCAGTTTCCCAGGCGCCCGACAGCTCGCGGTCGTCGCGCGCGACCCGCATCCCGCGGCCGCCGCCTCCCGCCGAGGCTTTGAGGATGACGGGATAGCCCGCCTTGCGCGCGAACGCCAGCGCCTCGTCCGCCGTTTCGACCGGTCCCGGCGAACCCGGTACGGTCGGAACCCCCGCCGCGGCCATCGTTTCCCGGGCGAGGGACTTGTCCCCCATCTTCCGGATCGCGTCCGGCGAGGGCCCGATGAACGTGATGTTGCAGTCGTGCAGGATCTCGGCGAAATACGCGTTCTCCGACAGAAACCCATAGCCCGGGTGGATCGCGTCCGCTTCGGTGATCTCCGCCGCCGAAACGATCGCGGAGATGTTCAGGTACGACGCCGCCGAGGGATACGGCCCGACGCACACGTCCTCGTCGGCGTAGCGGACGTGGAGCGCGTCCCGGTCTGCCTCGCTGTAAATGGCGACGGTCGGGATCCCGAGCTCCTTGCACGCCGAGATGATCCGAAGCGCGATCTCGCCGCGGTTGGCGATCAGGATTTTTTTGAACATGGGGGAGAGCTGTCAGCCGTCAGCTCTCAGCTGTCAGCCGAGCCGCGGGCCGATTTCTGAGCACAGAACCGAAAGCTGATCGCCGAAAACTCGCATCAGGCCGCCAGCCGGATCGCGAAGAGCTTCTCTCCGTATTCGACCGGCTGACCGTTCTTGGGGAAAACCTCGATGATCTCGCCCTCGACGTCGGACTCGATTTCGTTCATCAGCTTCATCGACTCGATGATGCAGAGGATCTTTCCGCGGGCCACCTTCTGCCCCACTTCCGCGAACGACTCCGATTCCGGCGATGGAGAGCGGTAGAAGGTCCCGACGATGGGAGACGTGATGACGTGCAGGCGCGGGTCCTCGACGGGAGGCGGCGGCGCCACGGGTTCGGCCGCGGGGAGCGCTGCCGGCGCGGCGGCCGCGGCCGGCCCACCGTTGCCGGAGCTGCCGACGCCTTCAATCCGGACCCGAAACCCGCTCTGCTCGATTTCGAGCGCCGCCAGTCCCCTTTCGGAGACGAGGTCGATCAGTTCCCGGATTTCCTTGAAGGAGAGCACGCTAGAGAAGTTCCTTTTCGAGAGCCAGGCCGGCCTTTCGCAGCTCGAACCGGCCCCGCCCGGAGTTGCCGCCGCGCGACAGCAGGAGCAACAGATAATACTCTGCCGTCACGCGCGACAGAATCGCGGTCGAGCGGTCGGTCTCGAGGACGATCTGCTGGATCAGCCCCCCTTCCGCCGCCCCGCGCGCCGACGAGGTCTTGACGAACGTGCCGAGCTCGGCGGCCACCGACTCGAACGCTAGGTCGGCGGCGCCCCAGGAGTCGATCGGGATCCCGTCGACGCCGAGAAGCGAGACCGCCTGGGCTCCCTCCACTCGTTCCGCGATCCGGCGAAGGGTGTCCTGGAAAATGTTCATGCGCTTCTTCCCGGCGTCGCCCACCGGGCGCGCCAATCAGCCGGCTTGTACCACGGAGAGCCACTGTTTTAAAGCGCGCACGCGGGCGAGCCGGCGGTTCAAAGCCGGGTCGGCCTCCGCCCCGCCGCCGGCCGTCGCGGCGGGAAGGAGCCGGGCCTCCGCGTCGCGACGCAGCCGCTTCAATTCGCCGTCGAACGGACTTCCGGCGACCAGCTCGTCGTAGATGTCGAGCGCCTCCGCGTAGTGCCCCTGCGCGAAATAGAGATCCGCCAGCGTTCGTCCCGCCGTCCCCCCATGGCCGTTGTCTTCGGCTCCGGACCCCGAGTCCCGCGCCGGGGGCGCGCCCGGCCCGTCTTCCGGCTGGCGAGTTTCAGGGACCGGGGCCGGAACTGCGCGCCGCATGCGGAAAACCTGGGTCGGGATGTCGTCCGGATCCTGGGGCTCGTCGTCCGACGAGCGGCCGCCGGGAGGAGGAAGCTCCGCCGCGGCGGGCGACGGCGCCGCGGTTTCAAAAGGCAGCGGCGAGGTCCCGGGCTCCGGGCTCGAGGCATCCGTCGACTCGCCTTCCGGCTGACCGAAAGGCGGCGCGTCTGGAACCCATTGCGCGGAAACCGGGGTGTCGGGACGCGAAAGGGGGCCTCTCTCGGCGTCGAGCGCCGGCTCCGACGACGCGGGAGTCGCCGGAATCCACGGAAAGGGGGCTGCGGGGGCTTCACTCGCGGGCCGGGCCTCCAGAACGGACGTGTGCGGGTGATCGGGCGTGTTGTCCCGCGAGATAACTCCGAACGGTTCGCCGTCCTGTGAAGGACGGCGAGGCACCGAGTCGTCCATATCGAAGGAGAGCGGTTTGATCGACGAAGTGGACTCGCCGATTTCGGACGCGCGGGTCCGCGGCTTCGCGTCGAAGCGGAGTTCGCGCGACGTGCGAATCGGACCGATCGGCTTCTGCTCGAAGAAGGTCGGAGGCGGAGGCAGGGGCTCTGCCGCCCGGGCCGGCGGGGGCGGCGGAGGGGCAAGCTCCACCTCGAGGCGCTCGACGATCTCGTCTACCGTCCGGTCTCCGGAGAGCGCGCGGTAGAGCTTGTACTTCTTGATCGCTTCGACGCTTTCGCCGCGCGAGAGATAGATGTCCCCGAGCGACTTTGCCGAAACGAGATTTCCCGGGTCTGTCGCGAGGACCTTGTTGAACGTCGCGATCGACTCCGTGATCAGTCCCGCTTCCAGGTACGCGCGCCCGAGTG
>JBBQDF010000118.1:0-7682 GCA_038319475.1 Thermoanaerobaculia bacterium | reverse complement strand
AACCGCTTCCAGTACTCGGAAGAGCGGATGCATCTCGTCAACCGTTACTTCCGGCTTCTGCCAGACGAGCTCCGCCGCGACTTCCCGAGCGGCGATACGCTCTGGCGCCGAGAGCGCCTTTCTGCCGAGCGGGTGATCGCGGACGATCCCACGGAAGCCGTTCGAAGCGAAGACGTGCTGCGGGTCGCACGCCAGATCTTCTGCGTCGAGCGCGAGTACCCCCACGGCGGAGGGCTCTTGAATCCGCTTCTCTTCGGGATCATCCCGAATTTCCGCGAGGACGATCCGGCGCACGTCGCCCTGCTCGAGGCGCTCTGCGAGGCGGAAGAGCGTCTCTGGAGGACCGGCGCCATCGAGCCGGATTTTCAGGTTTTCGTGGGAACACGCGGGAACGGGTAGAGTCGAGCCGAGTCGAGGTCCGCAGTCAAGGGACACCAAGCGGGCCCTCACTCCCCTTGAAAACGGTGACGTGATCAGCCGCGGGGTGAGTGCGCTGCGCCTAATGGGAGCCCCTCACCCCAACCCTCTCCCCGCACGCGGGTAGAGGGAGGTGGCGTGCTCACCACAGCCGCGATTACGCTCGCACCGGGAGGAGTCTCCCGACCAGGGAGGGAGGAGCCTCCCGGTGCGGGAGCGTGAGCGAGCGCAGCGAGCGGAAGCGACGGTGGAGCGCGGGCGACCCCGCGAGCCGAGGCTGGTCTACTCCAGTCGCCTCTGAAAGGTGTTGCAACGCCCCGGGTCTCCGCTCTCGAGTCCGCGGCGCAACCAGGTGGTCCGTTCTTCCGAGCTTCCATGCGTGAAGCTCTCGGGCGAGACAGTCCCTTCCGAGCGCCGCTGCATCCGATCGTCACCGATCGCGCCGGCGGCGCGAAGTCCCTGCTCGAAATCGCCCGGGTCAATCAGTTGTCGGTCTCGGTTGGCGTGATTGCCCCAGACGCCCGCGAAGCAGTCGGCCTGGAGCTCGATCTTCACCGAGTTGGAGTCTTCTCCCCGGCCCCGGCCGCCGCCCATTTCTTCGAAAACGCCGAGCTCGTTCTGCACGTGGTGCCCGACCTCGTGCGCGATGACGTAGGCGTCGGCGAACTCGCCCGGTGCCCCGTATCGCGAGGAGAGCTCCTGAAAAAAGTTCAGGTCGAGATAGACCTTCCGATCGAGCTGACAATAGAAGGGGCCGGTCGCCATCGAGGCGATCCCGCAGCCGGACCGCGTAGCCTGGCTGAAGAGGTACAGCTTCGGCGGGGTGTACGTCTTTCCCATTTTCGAAAACTGGTCCTTCCACACGTCTTCGGTCGAGGCGAGCACGACCGAGGCGAACTTTCCGAGCCTGTCGCCCGCGGCCCGCGACCCGGTCTCTCCGGCCGGAGCCCGCTGACCGGACGGCGCGGACGGCGCCCCTGTCGACACCGGAGCGTTCCCCTGCACCATGTTCAGGAGGCTCATCGGGTTGATCCCCGTGAACCAGGAGACCAGGAGCAGGATGATCAGTCCGCCGCACCCCAGGGAAGCGCCTCGCCCGCCGATCTGAAATCCTCCGCCCCCGCGGCCATCCTCGACGTTGCTGCTTTCCCGCTCACCTTCCCATCGCATGGCTGCTCCCCCTTCATTCGGATGATGTCACCGGCGCCCCTCGGGCCAAAGCAAGAACCCTTCCCGAATCCCCGGGCGAGGTCGCCGAGCCGTTGCCGGCCGGCCTTCAGCGAACACCGCCCCTCCGCTGCCGCGGCGGGTCCGCAACTCCGAGCCACGGCGGATTCGCGAGCGCAAGCCGCGTCCTGCCCTGCTCTCTCCGCACGAGCAGCACGAAAGCGCCAGCATCACGGCCAGGGATGTTACGCCGTCCGAAACTTCTAGCCGCTCCTTCTGATCAGCAGCAGCGAAAAGAGGGCGAGAGCCCCCGCCAGGGCCATGAGTATCCCGGGCGACAGCGTCGGGACGGCCACGCCCTGGCCCGCGGGCGGTGTCGAGGTCGGGGTCGGAAGGCCCGCCGGGGTATTCGTCCGCGTTGGGCTCAAGGCCAGTGTCGGCGTGAGGGTCGGCGTCGGGGCGATTACCCCCGCAACGTTGAATCGGGCGATGCTGTTGTTTCCCGTCGTGTACCAGAGATTGCCGTCGGCTCCGGTCGTCACGAAGAATCCGGAAAGTGCGGTGAACTCCGTCGCCACGCCCGCGGGCGTGATCCGTCCGATCTTTTGCAGTGACTGCTTGACGTACCACAGATTCCCATCGGGCCCGGTCGTGATTCCAACGCCCCCGGCGGTCGGAATCGGGAATTCTGTGATCACCCCCGCCGGCGTGATGCGCCCGATGACGGCGGTGTTCTTGGTATACCAGACGTTTCCGTCTGGCCCGGCGCCGATACCGTAGGGCTGCCCCCCGCTCGGACTCGTGAACTCCGTGAATACCCCCACCGGAGTGATGCGCCCGATCTTGTTGACGTTGGTTTCGGTAAACCAGAGGTTCCCGTCGGGGCCGAGCGTGATGACGATCGGATCGCTGCCGGCCGTGGGCGTCGGAAATTCGGTGACTGCGCCAGCGGGCGTGATTTTGCCAATCCGGTTCGCGTTCTCCTCGACGAACCAGACGTTTCCGTCGGGACCCCCGACGATGCCGTTGACGTGACTGTTTCCGGTCGGAACAGCGAACTCCGTGATGACGCCGGCGGTGGTGACGCGCCCGATCTTGTTCGGCACTTCCAGGGTCGTCCACAGGTTGCCGTCGGGGCCCGTAGCAATTTGATTGGGAGCCGAGCCGGCAGTCGCGGTTGGGAACTCGGTGATCGCGCCAGCCGTGGTAATTCGCCCGATCTTGTTGCTATTGCTCTCGGCGAACCAGAGGTTGCCATCGGGGCCGGCGGTAATTCCGTAAGGAAGGGCCGATGTCGTCGGGATCGGAAATTCGCCGGTCACCGACTGACCAGGAGCTGCCTGCACGGACATGGCCAGTACCAGAGCGCACAGAAGCCGGATCAGGATGCGAGTCCGATATGGTTCGCGACCCGGACGTCCGCGCCGACCCGCATGCTAACCCGTCTCCTCGACCGAGAGTCCCAGACCTTTCGAATGCACGCGTTGCCTCCCCGGGCCGGCCATTTCGCCGCCCTGTCTGCCATGGTTTCCTCCAGCCTCAGCTGGACTGAACCTTTGTCGTTAACCCGCCTACGAGTCTCTGACGCGCTTATATGTTGGAAGTGGTGTGCGCCGCAAGCAGAACGGATCGATCGCCCGCGGACCGCGAAACCTCGAATACTCAGGACGGTTCCGGCGCGCGACTCCGCGCGACCCGACGCAATAGTGAAACTGACCTTTCCGGAGAATCAGTCCGATCGCCGACAGGGCCAGCGCAGGCGAAGGGCGCCAGGAGGGAGAGCACCCTTCCCGCCGCCTGACGGCGAGGCAACCGCCTCAGACCGGAAAGGGCGCGTGACCGACTCCGGCGCCTCCCGCAGACCGCGGAGGATTTCAGCCCATGACCGAAGCGCGCCCGCGCCCTCGCGATTGCGGGCAGCCCGGGCGATCCAGGTCAGTTAACCGTTCCGGCGCACCAGGAGAATCGCCGACAGAGCCAGCGCCGCGGCAAAGAGCGCCAGGAGGAACGGCGAAAGGGTCGGCACGACCACTCCCGCTGGGCCCTGCGGCGGAGTCGGGGTCGGCGTCGCTCCGGGCGGCGTGGCCGTGGGCGTCGAGGTCGGAGGAACTGTACCCGTGACTGTCGGGGTCGGAGTGGGCGTTACCGTCGGTGTCGGCACGATCCCCAGCGGAAAACAGCGCGAGAACTCAGACGTGTTGTTGGCGGGGTCAGTCGCTGTCGCGGTGAAGATCGTCTGGCCGGGAGGTGCGGCAAAGACGAGCGGCCCGAAAGACGCGTTACAGCTCACGTCGGTCGTTACCGAAGTGAACCCGAGATACGTCTGCCCCTCGCCGTTGTTCGTCGGATCGCAGGCGGCGTTCGCGAAAAACTCGACGCGAAAGGTCGTGCTGGCGGTGCTGTTCAGGGTGCCAGCGACCGTGACGTTGCCGCCCGCCACGACCGCGGATGCGATCACCGGATAGTTCTGTCCGCGATTCCCGGGGATCGTATCGATGTCGCAGGAATCGTTGGCCAGAGGGGTGCCAGAGAGCTGGAGAGTGATCCCCAGCTGGGTGTTGGAGTCGATGGAATTGCCCAGGATGCCGTTGCCGAAAGCGTTGGGGGAAATTGAAACCCCGAATCCTTGACTGAACCGGATGATATTGCCTTGTCCCGGACTCGTCCCGCCAACGAGGTTACCGTTTCCAGCAGGAATGGAGACGCCCTGGTTGTTGCCGAGCGCGCCGACGCCGTCTCGCTGAGTTCCGATGAGATTGCCCTGGAGGAGCAGTCCACCGGCGCTCGTGGTGATCACGCCGGCTCCGCTGTTGCCCGAGATGAGGTTGCCGGAAATGACCGTGTTCGAGGTCGTGGAGAACACCGGGCCCAGGATATTGACTCCAGACCGGATACCGGTGCCGTTCAATGCCAACGTGCCCGTGACGTCGGTACCGATGTAGTTGCCCAGGATCTGGTTGCCGTCGCTTCCGCTCAGGATGATCGCGCCCTGCGTATCTCCGGAGATCAGGTTTCGTGCCGCGGCCGTGGCGCCGCCGATTACATTGTTGTTGCCGGACTCCTGACGGATGCCGAAGCCACCGACGGGGTTCCCCATGGCGATCGTGCCGGCCGGATTTGTTCCGATGAAGTTTCCCGCGATGGTGATGTTGCTCGCATTCACCCGAATCTCGTCGCCGCCACGGTTGAAGACGAGTCCGCGGATCGTGGTTCCGTTACCGTTGATGCTCAGCTGGCTGCCGCCCAAGCTACCGTTTATTTCGATGAGCAGGACGGCGTTGATACCCGCATTGAGCGGGTTCGTGTTCTGGCTCGTACCCGGCTGCGTATAGCCGTCGATCGTGACCGCTTCGGTGATTGTCGGCAGGAGTGAAGCGGGCGTGATCGTCTTGACTCCGCCGCCGGCGATTGAGAAGACAATCGTGTCGAGTCCCGCCGCGCCGGCGCCGCACTCACCGGGCAACGCCCCCGAAACGGTATTGCTGTTGGCCGCGGTGATCGCTTCGCGCAGCGTGCACTGACCATCGTTGGCCGCGGCGTCGGCCGTGCTGTTGACGGTGATCGTGTTCGCGAGACCAAATGAGACTCCCAGAAACAGGAAGAGACCGCAGCCAGCGAAACGAGGAAGGGCTCCGATCGCGGTTCGGCGCCGATGCGATTTCTTGCAGGTGCGGGATTCCAGTTTCATGAATTCTCTCCAGGGGACCGGGCCCCTAACCGACGGTGGATCAGTTGGTGATGTGGCGCGACCATATCAGGCCCGAGTCCGAGAAGGCCGACGCCACCTTCCCTCTGAGACGCGATTGTCTCGTGTGACACTCGCGAGATCCAGAATCCGCCGTCTCACCGGACGGCGGATTCTGACAATGGCAAGGCGCCTAGCCGTTCCGTCGCACCAGCAGAAGCGCGGACAACGCCAACGCGGCAGCGAAGAGGGCGAGAAGAGACGGAGAGAGAGTCGGCACCACGACTCCCGCAGGGCCCTGCGGCGTCGTCGTCGGAGTGGCGCCGGGGGGCGGGGTCGCGGTCGGAGTCGACGTCGGAGGAACCGTTCCCGTCACCGTCGGCGTGGGGGTCGGGGTAGGCACGGGAGGAGCGCCACCCGCGAGCAGGCAGGCGGAGAACTGGGAGGTGTTGTTCGTCGGGTCTGAAGCCGTCGCCGTCAGGAGGGTCTGGCCGGCGGGGACCGGGAAGAGAAGCGGGCCGAACACCCCGTTGCAGCTCGCATTCGTCGTGACCAGCGCGAATCCGAGGAACGTCTGACCTTCCCCATTCCCGGAGGGGTCGCAGACGCCGTTCGAGAAGAATTCGACGCGGAAAGTCGTGCTTGCCGTGCTGTTCAAGGTGCCGGAGATCGTCACGTTGCCCGCTGCGATCACTGCGGAGGTGAGAACGGGGAAGTTCTGCTGGTTGTTCGCGCCCGTGTCGGCGTCGCACGCGTCGTTTGGCTGAACGAACCCCTGATAGTCGATGCCCAACTGAGCGTTCGAATGGATCGAGTTGCCGAGGATCGCGCCGTGCAGGACAGTCGCGTCGGCGAGCTTGACCCCGGGTCCGGAGTTGAATGCGATGACATTGCCGGCTCCGGCGGCGACGCCTCCCACGGTCGAATCGGTTCCGAGGTTGACCCCGGAGGTCGCCGCCGGGGATCCTGTAGGTGCCCCCGTGCCGGCGGCGTTAGGACCGATCAGGTTCCCCTGGATCAAGGCGCCCACGGCGCCGGCGGTGACGTTGGCGAAGCCGTTACCGGAGATCAGGTTGCCCGCGCCGGGGACCGTTCCCCCGATGAGGTTGTTCTGGCTCGGCGCGCCGTTCACGACGCCGCCCTGAAGGTTGGGAAGGGCGGCGGTGCCGGTCACGTCGACGCCGATGTAGTTTCCCTGTACGACGTTGTTGGTGCTGGCGGTCGCGCTGCCGTCCATGATCACGCCCGCGGACCCGTTTCCAGAAATCACGTTGCGCGCCGCGACGGACGTCCCGCCGACGAGGTTGTTCGAGTCCGGGGTGAAGAGGCCGACGCCGGCGAAGGCGTTTGGAATGGCCGTCAGCCCGGAAGCGCTCGTCCCGATCAGGTTTCCCTGGATCACGTTGTTCGAGGGGTTGGGAGATCCGACGGATCCCACGTGTACGCCAAAACTGTTGCCGGAGATCAGATTCCGCGCCGCCGGCGTGGTACCCCCGATCACGTTGTTGTTCGAAAAAGTCTCGACGGCGATCGCGGCGCTGGTCGGCCTCGCCGCCGCCGTCCCGGTCGCGTTGGTCCCGATGAAGTTGCCCGCGATCGTGGAACCGTTCGACCCGGTGGTTAAAAAGATGCCGATGTCACGGGTCGGATTGATCACGAGACCGCGGATCGTCGAGGGAGCCGAAACGGTAAATGCGATCCCGACCAGGGAGGACATGTCCACGCCGATCTGGAGGATCGCGTTTGTCCCGAGGGTCGTCGGGTTGGTGTTGACGCTCGACCCCGGCTGGGTGTAGCCGTCCATCGTGACCGCTTCGCTGATCGTGGGCAGAGGCGTCAGAACGGCGATAGTGTGAACGCCCGCTCCGGCGATGTTGAAGGCGATCGTGTCGAGACCCGCCGCGCCGGCGACGCACTCACCGGGCAGAGCGCCCGAAACCGCATTGGTGTTGGCCGCGGTGATCGCTTCGCGCAGCGTGCATTGGCCGTCGTTGGCCGCCACGTCGGCCATGCTGTTGACGGTGATCGTGTTCGCGAGCGCGGACGAGGCGGCCAGCAAAAATACACCGGCGGTCGCCAGACACCCCAACCATCGACCGGCTCGAATCGGAAGAGACGACGCGAGCCTGCGGGCCTTAAGTGACATCACACATCTCCCCCGCCCGGCGGCGGTCGTCAAATGAGAATCAATTTCGGCGACTGGTCGAGCGGTCTTATATCACTCCCGCGACGTCGCCCGGCGGCTCCGAAAATACAAAAGCCCAGGAACGGGTCCTGGGCTCGAAATTAATTCCCCGGCGACGTCCTACTCTCCCACGAGGTCTACCTCGAAGTACCATTGGGGCTGAAGGGCTTAACTTCCGTGTTCGGAATGGGAACGGGTGTGGCCCCTTCGCTAAGATCACCGGGAAAA
>JBBQDF010000117.1:0-7704 GCA_038319475.1 Thermoanaerobaculia bacterium | reverse complement strand
GTTCGGGGCGCGGTCTTCAAGTAGAGAAACTCGGAGCGGAAGAGCCCGACGCCTTCGGCGTGCCAACGCTCGAGCGCGGCGACGTACTCCGGAAGCTCGAGGATCGCGCGAACCACGAACCGCAAGCCATCGCCGGTCGAGGCCGCGCCAGCCGTGCGGTTGAGCGGGCGCCGCGCCCGGTCTCGGGATTCGCCGACCTGCAGGAGCGCCTGCCGCAGCCTCCCCTTCGAAGGGGTGGGCTCGACCGTGCCCCGGTCTCCGTCGACGACGATCGGCCGCTCGGACGAAATGGTGTCGCAGATCCCGACCAGCCCGACGACCGCCGGCAGGCCGAAGGAGCGGGCGATGATGCTGGCGTGCGATGTCTGGCCCCCCCGCTCGAGCGCCAGGGCTCTGACGCGTCGGGGATCGAGCCGGGCCGCGTTGACCGGTGAGAGCTCGTCCGCCACGAGGATCGATCCCCGCGGGAGGTCGGTTTCCAGGACTCGCTTCCCTGCGGGCGACAGGTGCGCGGCGACTTCCCGGGCGACGTCGGTGATGTCCGCGGCCCTCTCGCGCATCGCGGCGGAATCGGCCTTCTCCAATCGTTCGCCGAAGTCCCGGGCGACGGCCGCGAGGGCCCATTCGACGTTGACGCGCTCCCGGCTCATGTGCTCGACGATGGCGGATAGAAACGTTTCATCGGCCGCGATCAGACCATGCGCCTCGAGGATCGCCGCCAGCTCGCTGCCCATCTCTCCGACCGAGTCCCGTGAGTGCTGCAGGAACTCCTCCGAGGCGGCTCGCGCGGCGCGGCGCAAGCGGCGCTCTTCTCCCTCGAGCGCTCCCGAGTCGATCGCGCGGCGAAACGCCGGCAGTCCCGCGAACCGGACGATCACGGCGCGACCGACCGCAATCCCGCGGGAAACCGGAAGACCCTGCAGCACGGTGGTCATCCGGCCCGATCCGGGTCGGCGCGCGATCGCATCGGGAAACCGCCGCTCACCCGGCCGCCATCACCCACATGGCCCTCATTCCCCTTCGTCGAAGCTGCGCGCCACCAGGTCTTCGACGGCCGCGAAGGCCTCCGCCTCGTCATCGCCCGCGACGTAGAGCGTGATGTGCGTCCCCTGCGACGCGGCGAGCAGGAGGATCCCCAGGATGCTCTTTCCGTCGACCTCTTCGCCGTTCTTGCGGATCTTGACCGCCGAACGGAAGCGGCTGGCCGTCTGCACGAACTTGGCCGCGGCGCGCGCGTGGAGCCCCAGGCGATTGCGGATCGCGAGATCCCGCTCGATCACCGCTCTCCCCTCTCGACTGCCGCCGCCGAGGCCGCGTCTTCGTCGGCCAGGAGATCCGAGGCCACGCAGATCGAACGCTGGCCGCGGTCCTTCGCGACGTGGGCCACTTCGACGACACTTTTGCCACTTCCCTGAAGCGCGGCGCACTTCAAGACCATCGGAAGATTGACCCCGGTCACGATCTCCACGCGATTTTTCTGAAGGAACGACAGAGTCAAGTTCGTCGGCGTTCCGCCGAACATGTCGGTCAGGATCACGGCCCCGTCTCCCCCGTCCGCTTCCTGGAGCCCGCGCGCGATGCGTTCCCGGGCGTCCTCTCCCGTCTGGTTCCACTCGAGGGCGACGGCTACGATTCGCGTGATCTCCGGCTGGATGGTCAGCGCGGCATCCCGGAGCTCCTCCGCCAGGCGTCCATGGGTGACCAGCAGGACTCCGATCATGCGAGGACCGGAGCCCTCACTGGCGGGTCGCGTCCCGGTGGGAGACACGGACCGGGAAGCCCCGCTGCTTGAGCGCCTCCGCGAGCCGTTCCGCGACGTACACGGAACGATGCTTGCCGCCGGTGCAGCCGATCCCGATCGACAGGTAGCTCTTGTGCTCGCGCTCGTAAAGCGGCAGCAGGTAGTCGAAGAACCCGGTCAGTTTCTCCAGGAACGGGGCGGTCTCCGGATCGCTCTCGATGTACGCCGCGACGGCGGCGTCGGACCCCGTTTTCCCCTTGAGCTCCGGAACGAAGTGCGGGTTGTTCAGGAACCGGACGTCGAAGACCAGGTCGACGTCGTGAGGCACGCCGAACTTGAATCCGAACGAAGTCGCCGACACGACCATCCGCGCCTCATCCGGGTTGACCGCGAACGTCTTCTGGATGAAAGACCGCAGCTCGTGGACGGTCATCTCGGAGGTGTCCAGCACGACGTCGGCGACCGACCGGACTTCTTCGAGCATCTGGCGCTCGCTGCGCAGGGACTGAAGAAGGGACCGGTCGGCCGAGAGAGGATGCGGCCGGCGCGTTTCGGAGAACCGGCGGATCAGGGACTCCTCCGAGGCGTCGAGAAACAGGAGGCGCGTTCCCGGCACCTGCTGGCGAAGGTGGCCCAGGATCTCCGGGAACCGCGCCGCGAAGTCCGGGTTTCGCACGTCCAGGATGACCCCGACCCGGGGGGCACTCTTCTGCAGCAGGAGGGGCTCGACGAGCTCGAGCGGAAGGTTGTCGACGCAGAAGTAGCCGATGTCCTCGAGGCATTTGTTGACGTAGCTCTTCCCGGAGCCCGACAGGCCCGTCACGATGACGAGGCTCTCCGGGGCGCCCGCGAGCCGCGAAGTCGGGACCGGGATCGGCGTGCTCATTCGGTCTCTGCGGACGCGCGCGTGTTTCTGGCGATCTGCTCGTCCACTTTCAAAGCGAACTCCTTGGCGGCGTCGTACCCCTGGGACTTCAGCAGCTCGTTGCGCGCGGCGATCTCGATCAGCAGGGCGATGTTGCGTCCCGATGCGACCGGCAGCCGGAGCAGAGGCCGGGGCCGGTCCAGAATGGTGTACGTTTCGCCGTCCAATCCGAGGCGATCGTACCGCTTTGCCGGGTCCCAACGCTGCAGCTCGATCACGAGCTCGATCGACTTGGACGCCCGGACGGCGGACACGCCGAAGAGATGCTTGATGTTGATGATGCCGATGCCCCGTAGCTCCATGTGGTAGCGGATCATCTCCGCGGCGCGGCCGACGATCGACCCGTTCGGGTACTTCCGGATTTCGACCACGTCGTCCGCCACCAGTCGGTGGCCGCGCTGGATCAGGTCCAGGGCACACTCGCTCTTGCCGATCCCGGAGTCTCCGAGCAGCAGGACGCCCATGCCGTAAACGTCGACCAGAACACCGTGAACGGTGGTCGTCGGCGCGAGCTCGTCTTCCAGGATGCGCGTGATGGACTGGATGACCACGGACGTCGTCTGGTCTGACACGAGCAGCGGGACCTCCCGGAGGCGGCATTCCCGGATCAGGTCTTCCGGAACCACCTGCCCCTTCGTCACGACGAAAGCCGCGACGGGCAGGGCACAGATCGCGGAGATCCGCTCGGACCGGACGTCGGGAGGCATCGTGTCGAGGTAGTTGAGCTCGCTCTCGCCGAGGATCTGGATCCGGCCGGGCTTGATGAACGCTTCGTAGCCCGCGAGAGCGAGCCCGGGGCGCTGAATGCGTCCCCACGAGATCACGCGGGAGAAGCCTCCCTCTCCCGCCACGATTCTCAATCCGAGGTCGGCGAGCGGCTCGGAACGGAGGACGTCGGCGGTCAACCCCCGGCGGGCGGTGGTGATGCTCATGAGGGGATCGCGGGCATCACCGCCTCGGCGTTCTTCATGGCCGCGAACAGCTCGCCCGGCGTGGAAGTCCGCCTCAGCGAGTCCGCGACCCCGGGAGTTTTGAGGAAACGCGAGATGCGCGCGAGTGCCTGGAGGTGCAGGGCCGGCGCTTCGGAGGGAGAGAGGAGCAGGAAGACCAGGGTGACCGGCAGGGCATCCGGCGCGTGGAAATCGACTCCCCCGGGGCACGACGCGATCGCCAGCACGATCTCGTCGAGGTTCTTGAGCTTGCAGTGAGGGATCGCGATTCCGCGGCCGAGGCCGGTGCATCCGAGGCCCTCGCGCTCGAGGAGACGCCGGCCGAGGTCGGCCGCGTCAGAGACTGTGCCGGCGCCCGCGAGCCGCCGCGAAAGATCCGCCAGGACGTCCTCGACCGAGCCGGCCGAAACGTCCGTGAAGATGAGGCGGGGGTTGACCATTCCCTGAAGAAAACCGGTCGTCTCTCCGCTCACCGCGCTCACGGACAAACTCTCTCACGGCATCTCCGGCCGTCCCATCCGCGGCTTCGGGCCGGGCTCGGAGACGCGTCCGCCGCGGCGGGGGCTGCCGCGATTGAGCGAAGGCGCGTGGTGGTCGTGATGTTACTCCGCAAGGCTGGTTTTCCCGGGCCTTCGCGCCGCGGAACCCCGGTTCAGCATTCCGGCACGATGAGCCCGAAGTCGCCGTCCCGCCGGCGGTAGAGAACGGAGATCTTTTCGGAACCCGAGTCGCGAAAGACCAGGAAGTCTTCGTGCGATCCCTCGATGCGCATCGCGGCCTCTTCGACGCTCATCGGCTTGGCGGCGGCTTTTCGCGCCGCTCGCACGATGCGCGCCTCCCCCGCTCCCGCAGAACGGCGTCGGCCTCCCGGCTCCGGCGTGCCCTTTCCTTCCCGCGGCGGAGGAGCTTCGGAGGCGGCGGCCCCCCGGTGGCGCCGGGCGTGACGCTTCTCCGCATCCTTCATGGCCTGGACGTCGATTTTGCCGAAGGCAAGGGTCAGGGCGGAGCGGGCATCTCCCGTCTCTTCCTGCGCGGTCCACCGCCGCCGGCGGAAAGTGGCGATGACTTCGGCTTCGAAGCGGTGCTTTTCGTGCGAGAGGACGACGTGAACGGCCGCCGGGCCGCCGAGGTGCCGCTCCAGGCGGGAGGCGCGCTCGTCGGCCAGTGCCCTCAATCGGGGCGTGATTTCGACGCCCCGGCCGGTGCATTCGACTCCCATGGCCCTGGTCCCTCCGCTCCCGACGTCAGAAGGTCTGTTTTCTCTGGGACGAGGAAGGGATCCGCAGCTCCTCGCGGTACTTCGCGACCGTTCGCCGGGCGATCTGGATTCCCTCGGCGCGGAGCCGCTGCATGATGCGCGCGTCGGAGTGCGGCCGCTTCGCATCCTCGTCGGCGATCAGCCGCGAGATCTTGTTCTTAATCGACACGGATGAGACGTCGTTGCCGGTGGTCGAGTCGATCCCGCTGTGGAAGAAATATTTCATCGGGAACAGGCCGCGCGGAGTGTGGATGTATTTGTTCGACACTACCCGCGACACCGTGGACTCGTGCATGCCGATGTCGTTGGCGACGTCGCGGAGCACCAGAGGACGCAAATGCTCGATCCCGTGGTCGAGGAAGCCCCGCTGGTGCCGGACGATCGAGTCGGCGACCTTGTAGATCGTGCGCTGGCGCTGGTCGAGACTCTTGATCAGCCAGACGGCGGAGCGCATCTTGTCCTTCAGGTACGTCGCGGCCTCTTCTCCGATCGCGCCGTTGCCGCCGCGCAGCATCTTTCGATACGAGGAGGAGATCCGCAGCTTCGGTAAGCCATCCTCGTTCAACTGGATGACGTACTCGTCCCCGATCTTCCGGACCGCGACGTCTGGCTCGACATAGATCGTTCTTTCATTCGAGTATTTGCGGCCCGGCTTCGGTTCGAGGTTCTTGATGACCTCGACGACCGCCTGAATCTCGTTCATGCCAACGCCGAGCGACCGGGCAAGCTGGGGAAACTGGCGGTTCAAGAACTCGGTCCAGTGCTCCGTGATGACCTTATCGATCAGCGGGTTCTCGATTCCCAGCGACCGGATCTGAAGGCGCAGGCAGTCGGGAAGGTCGAACGCGCAGATTCCCGGCGGATCAAACGCGCGAACGAGCGCGAGCGCTTTCTCTACGTCCTCGTCGTTTCCGTATCCGCCGGCGCGGATCTCGTCGCGCGTGACCCGGAGGTATCCGTCTTCGTCGATGTTCCCGATCAGGTACGTCGCGATCTCGCGGATCGCAGGCGGGGCGTCCGACATGGCGATCTGCCAGCTCAGGTACTCCTGGAGGCCCGGGGGCCGCGACAGGATGTTCTCGAGGGGCACCTGCTCGGTCTCTTCGTACTGGCGCGGGTTGTATGAGCTGTCGAGGTATTCCTCGAAGTAGGAGTCGAAATCGATCTCGTCAAAGGAGTCGCGCTCCTTCTCCGCGGGCGCCTCGCCCGGCGCTTCGGCCGCCGGCGCGGGGCCTTCCTTCGCCGAGGCCTCGACTCGCTCGGCCTCGGCCTCGGCCGCCGCGTCTTCCTGTTCTTCCTCGAGGATGGGGTTCTCGACCATCTCCTGGTTCAAGACCTCTTCGAGCTCGAGCTTGGACATCTGAAGGAGCTTGATGGCCTGCTGCCGCGACGGCGTCATGACCAGCCGCTGCGAGAGGCGCAGGTTCAGTTTTTGTTCAAGTCCCATTCGCCTCGATCACTGGCTCGCGTCGGCGGGTCCCGCCGCGCCGGTTGAAACGCTCCTGTTGGATTCCATGCGTCAGTTCAGCTGAAACGCTTCACCAAGATAGATCTTTTTTACGACGGCGTCGCTCGAAAGAGCAAGCGGCGTGCCCGCCCTCAGAATCTCGCCACCATGAATTATATAAGCCCGGTCGACGATCGACAACGTCTCCCGCACGTTGTGATCGGTGATGAGGACGCCGATTCCGGCGGTCGCCAGCCTCCGCGCGATGCCCTGGATCTCCAGGACCGCGAGAGGGTCGATTCCGGCAAACGGCTCGTCTAGAAGCAGGAAATGCGGAGAGACGACCAGGCTCCGGGCGATTTCCACCCGCCGGCGCTCCCCTCCCGAAAGGGTGTACGCGCGGTGTGTGCGGAGCGCGTCGAGGCCGAAATCGTTCAAAAGCCGCTCGGACCGCTCCCGCCTCTCGGCTCGCGTCAGGTCGAGCGTCTCTAAGATGGCGAGAAGATTTTCTTCGACCGTCATCTTGCGAAACACCGACGGCTCCTGGGGCAGATAGGAGATCCCCGCGCGCGCGCGCCGGTACATCGGAAGCGAGGTCACGTCGCGGCCGGAGAGCCGGACTTGCCCGGCGTCCGGCCGGACGAGCCCGACCACGATGGAAAACGTGGTGGTCTTGCCCGCCCCGTTGGGACCGAGAAGACCGACGATCTCGCCCGCCGCGACCTCCAGCGACACGCCCCGAACGACCGCCCGGCCGCCGTATGTCTTGATGAGCCCTTCGGCGGCGAGCAACGGGCGGGACCCGGCCGTCGGGTCTGAGATCACTGGGTGCGCGTCCTGTGAATGGTCTCCGTGCGTCCTCCCTCCGGCGCCGTCACTTCGACGCTACCCCCGCGTTTGGCTATCGTCAAGGTCGCGCCCGAGACGCGGTTGCCCTCCCGGTCGAGAACGGACGCAGGCGCTCCTTCGAGCACCGTTTTCCCCTCCGCGGGCCAGTCCGTCGCCTTCGCCGCGGAACCCCGGCGCCCCTCCGCCGCGTCTTCAAACGCGACGTCGCCGGTCATTTCCACGCGTTCGATGCGGCGGTCCGCTGCGATGAACGCGTCGGCGCGCGCGGCCGTCGCGCGCCACGGGCCGCTCGTCACGACGACGGAGCCCTCAAAGGACGCGGTAGCGGGCCGGGCGGGGGAAGACGCCGCGGCCGCGGCAGAGGAGACGGGCGACGAGACGGGCGCGGCGGCGGGGCGCGCGGGCACCGCGGCGACTTCGCGATAGACCAGCCGGGCGGCCGTCACGACGGAGGGGTGCCGGTCGCGCTCGGCGGAGGGCCGAGGCTTCCTCGAGGGCGCTCCGGGCCCCGAAGGCGAAGGCGCGGGCGCAGAT
>JBBQDF010000116.1:0-7747 GCA_038319475.1 Thermoanaerobaculia bacterium | reverse complement strand
ATGCCCTCAAATTACCTCGCCGAGGTGGGAGGCGGCATTGGCTCGGCTCACGGGAGCTCACGACGGGCGTTGACCTTAGATCGGTAACGTGGAGAGAAGGTGGGGTTTAAGCTGGTCGGGACGCCGGGATTCGAACCCGGGCAATATGCCTCAGTTCGCGGTACCCTGCCGCACCGAAGAGCCGCAATCGTCCGGCCCTGCCTAACGTTTTCGAGTAATCGGAAACTGACCCCTCGCACCGGATATGGTGAATTGCGGCACGAGATCGGGCACCCCAATGGGCACCCCGGCTGCCCCGCCGGGCAAGAGGGGAGTCCATGAAGGCGCCCACTCCCGGTGAGATCGCTCAGCTCGCCGCGCAGGACTTCGCGAGCCACGCGATGCTCTTCTCGCCGACGTTCGAACTCGCGCCTCACATCGAGATTCTCCTCTCCGCACTCGAAGCCGTCGATCGCGGCGAGATCCGCCGCCTCATGGTCTCGATGCCTCCAAGGCACGGAAAGAGCCACCTGGTGAGCGAGCTCTTCCCGCCCTGGTATCTCGGCCGTCATCCGGAGAAGGCCGTGGTGAGCGCCTCCTATGGCCAGGAGCTCGCGGATCAGTTCGGGCGGCGAGTGCGCGGGCACATGATGGATCCGCGCTTCGCCGCAATTTTCTCCGGCTGCCGGATCTCGGTTGAGTCGGCGGCCGCTTCCAGGTTCGACACGATCGCCGGCGGATCGTACTTCGGCATCGGCCGCGGTGGCGGTCTCACGGGCCGCGGCGCGGACCTCCTCCTCATCGACGATCTCTTCAAGGACATGACCGAAGCCGGATCCCTGGCGATACGGGAGACGGTCAAGGAATGGTATTCGAGCGTCGCGTACACGCGCCTCATGCCGGGAGCGGCCGTCGTCGTCGTCGGTACACGCTGGCATCAGGATGACCTGGTCGGATGGCTCCTCCGGGAGCACGCGGACGAGAACTGGACGGTGATTTCGCTGCCGGCGATCGCCGAACAGGACGACTCCTTCCGGCGCGAGGGCGAGGCGCTCTGGCCGTCACACTTTCCGCTCGAGCATCTCGAGAAGGTCCGCGCGCTGCAGGGCGCCTCGCTCTTCGCAGCGGACTACCAGGGCCGGCCCGTTCCCGCGGGCGGCGCCGTTTTCAAGGAAGCCTGGCTCCAGGGATACACGTCGCGACCCGAGAAGCTGGAGAACGTCATCCAGTCCTGGGACACGTCGTTCGGGAAGGGCGCGACGGGCGACTACAGCGCCGGCGTGACGCTCGGATCTGCGAAGAGCGGCTTCTACGTGCTCGACGTCGTCCGCGGTCGCTGGGAATTCTCGGAGCTGCGCCGTCGCGTCCAGTCCTTCGCTGAGCTCTGGAACCCCTCGACGATCCTGATCGAAGACAAAGCCTCCGGTCAGTCGTTGCTCCAGGAGCTCCGCCGTGACACGCGGCTTCCGATTCGCCCTGTTGAGGCGAAGGCCGGCAAGGAACTGCGCGCGGAGCTCGTCTCTCCGCTCGTGGAAGCAGGCCGGCTCTTCCTTCCGGAGACCGCGTCTTGGCGCGCGGCGCTCGTCGATGAGCTGACCGGATTCCCGGGCGGCGTCAACGATGACCAGGTCGACGCGCTCGTCCACGGGCTGGCACACCTTCGCGGCCACGGGAGCGGTGAGGGCGGGTTCTTCGCACTTAATGACTTCCCTTCGGCGGACGAGCGGCTCTCCGCGATGTACGGAGAGGGCGACTACGACCCACGCAAGTTCTACGACCGCTCGCCGGCGCAGCTGCAGGACCAGCAGGACGCCGAAGCACGCGCTCGGCGGCGGCGCTGGAGCGGATTCTAGAAGCCCGTGGAAGTCGTTAGACTCCCGAACGCCATGTATTTTTGGGAATCCGTCGAGATCCCGACGCGCGAACAGGATCCGGAGGAGCACACGCACCTCTCGCGCAACCTCGCCGCGATACAAAAGGGACCGTTGCGATTCCTTATCCAGCGACTTCGGCAGAGTCTCGTTCACGTGACCGGTGCCGCCGGTCTTCACGGGATCCGGAAGAGCGGTGCGGTGGTTGCGAATGATGGTACCCGACCGTTCACATACGGATCGTCGCGGCAGTGTTATGCGACCGTGAAGGTAGCCGTCGCCCTCTTCGATTTCGAACGGGCCACCGACGAGGAGATGGTCAGCACGTTCGATCGATACGAGCAGTTCTTCACGCTCGATCGTCCGGCCACCTTCGTTCTTCACGTCGATCGTCAAGGGTTGGATCTGATCCATTACGACGAGGCGACAGCGGAGGTCGGGGGGAGACCGATGAAGATTCCGTGGGTGGAGGCTTGGGTTCCGAGACAAATTCCAATCTCGCGTGTTCGGAAGATCACGGTCGTTCGCATGGATCCCTTCGCCTTTCGGACTTTGCGCGCGAACGATCCACGGATCGACCTGGCCGCGGATCAGATCGTTGCAGAAGTCTGGCCGCATCTCCCGGCGCCAAGAACCCGAGAAGAGGTCGATGCCCCTCATCAGTGGTCACTACCTGAGGAGAGTCACGCGGCCATCCGCGAGGCATACAAGAGGGCACGAGCGCGCCACAAGTAGAATCAACTTCGGGCGGATAGGGTAGCTCCCGAACCGCGGCCCCCCGCGCCGCTCTCCGCCCGCTCTAACCTACTCGCGGGGAGAGAGCGGGGCTTTCGGTGAGTTCGAATCATCGGACGCCGATCGAGGAGATAGAAGAGGCGATCAGGCTTCTCAAGGCCGATCGGCGTCGCGAAATAGACGACGAGGCGTTCGGCCGCGCGATGCTCGTTATCGCCGAACTGGCGGTCGGGAAGCACCAGCCGGCATCGCCGTTCAGCTGGAATATGTCCGTCGCGGCCGCCAGACAAACGCTGCGCGATGTCGTGAGCGTTCTAGCCCCGCGCGGTCGGACCCCAGAACCGCCGCACTGGATGGAGGGGATGCTGACGATCAAACACGTGCAGCAGCGTCATGCCGAGCTCGTCCTCGAGGCGGAGAAGAGATCGCGACGTCCGGCAAAGCTGCCCGTCGTGACGATTCTCGGGGCGATGCTGTCGAAGGAGTACCCGGACAGGGTGCCCCACCTGTCGCGTAGAGCTTGGCGCGCTGAGGCGCAGGACGTCCTGGCAGACGTTGACCGTCTCTTCACCGACGCCGGCGGTCGGAACATGAGGGCCGTGAACCGTCACCTCGGGTCCATTCACGAAAAAACGAAGCAACGCTCAGAGCAGAAGAGGCGCGAGCTCTTGCGCGTTCGTCGCGTACTCGAACGCCCCCCGTCAGGTCAAATGTCCCGGAAATAGCGCCGATATTTCGGGACACCTAATCCCATAGCGACAAGGGACCATGGAGCATCAAAGGGGGTGCTCATGGGTTTGCCCGCCGTGGTTCGCGAGTATCTGGAGAGCGAAGGAATTCGTGCGTCGGTGCGCAGGACGGGTCTTTCAAACTGGTCCGCGCCGGGGCAGGGATGGCTGGACCGAATCGCGCCGCTTTGTAAGTTTTTCGGTATTGGAGAAAACGACTACGAGAGGCTGATCGGCACCCTCGTGAGTGGTGGGCCAGAGGGGTGCCGGGCACTTCTCGACGTGGCTGCGCAGGAGCTCGAGCCCACGCTGGGCGCTGCCGGGGTCGCCAGCGTGCGGCATGCTCTTATCCCGTTGTTCCAGGCGGCGATCGAGCATGGCGTGTGCAGCTTTCGTCCGGAGCTGATCACCGTTTCGTCCTCCGATCAGAAACGTCGCATCGCTTTGTGGGTCGACGCGAAGCTCGACGAGCGGATTCGAGCCGCAGCTTTCGCGCAGAACGAGTCGCTCTCGGACATAGGCGCTCGCGCGATCACCAACGAACTGAGCGTAATCGAAGCAACGCACGGTCCCCTGCCGACGCGACTGAGGTCTGTTCGCTAAGTCCGCCCTCCGGGCGAAAGGAGTTCGTACATGTCAGATCCGGAACGCGATCCGACTCAGGGACCCTGGGGAATCACGTTTGAGAATTCGGACTACGACGGAACCCATAGGGCTGCCAGCTGGTCGCAGGCCGACAAGGACGCCTTCCCCAAGCTATCGATCGAGCAGCTCACCGTACTCGCCTCCTTCCCGGGCTACACGCCCACTTCGATCCTGGCGGGGTACGCGGAGTCGGAGGCGAAGCAGCGAGCGAAGGTTTGAGCGTGACGCCCAGAAACGAGAAAGCCGGCGCTGCACGCCGGCCCTCTCCCAGGAAAGGAAATCGAAGGTGCGAACCATACCACGCGACCACAGGAAAATCGCCAGGGCGATCGCCGCGCGAGGTTGCGCTGGCGTCGCGCTCGTGCGCGAGTCGGAACAGAAACCCGAGGAGCAGATTCCACTTCTCGAGGGGGCGGCGCGGCAATTCGCGCTCGCTCTGGCCGACGTCCGCGAGATCCTCCTCGAGCCCGAGGGCTTGGAAACCGAGTTGCTCCCCAATTGAGACACGGATTCCCTCCGGCGCGGTCCCTCCGGGCGGAATTCACCGTACGGGATCGAGGGTCGTCCGCGCAACTTCCCGACTCCGCGGCCGTCGTTTCGCCTCCGGGCGGTCCGCGGGGTCCTCGTTTTCTCCGGCGCGGAGCTCGTGAGGCGTGAGCGATGCCGAAGGGCTGCCGCGGAATTTCGACGCTGAACGCTCCATCTTGGGAGCAATTCTGCTCGGAGCCGATGAGGCTCTCCCGCTCGTTACACCGATCCTCGGCGAGGAGGATTTTTTCACCGACAGCCATCGCCACATCTACCGCGCGGCCATCGAACTCTCGAAGCGATCGGCCCCCGTCGACCTTGTTACGGTCGCCGAGCAGCTGTCGAAGAACGGCGGGATCGACGCCGGCGGTGGACATGGCTACATCGCTACTCTCCTCGACGGCGTCCCTGAAGTCGCGCACATCAAGCACTACGCGTACATGGTCAAAGAGAAGGCGGCGCTACGTCGTCTCGTCGCGATGGGCCAGCGCCTGGTCCGCGATGCGCTTGCCTCCGATCCACCGCCCATCGATGCGATCATCGCCGGCGCCACCCGCGAGCTTTCGAGCGTTGCGACAGAAGCGGCGGAGAGTCGGGGCGTTACCAGTTGGCGAGACCTCCCGAAGATCGTGGACGTGCTCGACGCCATGCCTCCGCCTGGCGATCGTCTCCGGACCGGAATCCCGACTCTCGATGAATGCTCCAGGGGCGGTTTTGCTCGAGGCCGCCTCTACGTCGTCCTCGGCCCCCCAGGTAAGGGTAAGACGACCTTTTCGAAGAGCGTGGCCCAGCGATTCGCACGGCTTTACGGCGCGATCGTCATCTGCCTCTTCTACGACGAGGGCGCCTGGCCGGCAGCCATCATGCTGACCCAGGGCGCAGGCTTCCGACGCTCCGACATCGAGGATTCCTATTCCAAGATCCGCGGGGAGATCGCTCTCGCGACCGATCAGCTGGACATACGTCTCCCGTCGCCCGATTCCCCTGAGACCCTCCTCGACGCGGTGGAACGTTGGATACCCCCCGAGGATGCGGCCGCCCGACCGATCGTGATCCTCGCCGACTCCGTCCAGACAATCCGGTGCACGAAGGGCTTTGACGCCTCCACGGCCAAGGAACGCGCCGATGCAGTCATGGAAACCGCCCAGCGCCTTGCGCGCCGCCTCAACGCGATCGTCCTGCTGACCTCAAAGGCAAACCGCGGCAGCTGGGCGAACAAGAACCCGACCGACAATGTCCACGCTCTCGCCGCCGGCCTCGACTCCTCCTCGATCGAGTACTTCGCCGACGCGATGTTCTTTTTCGAGGGCGATCCCGAGAAGGGCTCCTACATCCAGGTCCTCAAGAATCGCCCGGGTGACGGGACCAAGCCGCGCATCCCTCTGGCGTTCGATCGCGACCGCGCAGAATTCCGAGAGGTTGACTCTGTGGCCGCACAGGACGAGAAGAAAGGCCAGTCGGACGCCAGACGCGAGGAAGCGTCCAGCAGAGCCCAGGAAGCCATCCTGCGGGCGATCGACAAGCACCCCGCCCAGAAGGGCTGCCCGGGGCTGTCGGAGACCTTCCTCGCCGGCCGAGTGCGACTTAACAAGACACGCCAGGCATTTCGCGACGCAATCGACGCGCTCGTTGACGGACAGACGATTCTCGAAGCGGTCGAGGGCCCGCGCAGTGGAACGTACTACCGCAGGAGAGTTGACCCGTGACCCGGTACAGTCGGTCGAACAGCCTCTCTCGGCTCTCGAACACGCCCTCGACGACCCGATACAGGACACCCCCTACGGGGTGTGTCTGTACCGTATCGGGTCATCGTCCTCCGGGCACCCGGTACGTGTATCGGGTCGTGTACCGGGTTGTACCGGGTTGTACCGGGTGGGGCCGATGAGCGGCCGGCCTTCGACAATCGAGCACCATCCCGACCGGGCGAGGATCGAAGCTGACCTCGCCGCCGGGGGGCCCCTGCGCGTGATAGCGCGACGCTGGGGCGTTTCAAAGGATGCCTTGGCTCGGCACAAGGCGACGAGGCTGCCCGCGCGCGCAGCGCGGGCGGTGGAAGCGCGAGAGGCGGTTGAAGCGGAAGGGCTGCTGTCGCGTCTCGAAACGGGTGTCCAAGAGGCAGTCAGGATCGGGAAGAAGGCGGAAGCGGCGGGCGATCTTGGAACGACGCTCAAGGCGCTTCGCGAAATGACGAGAATCTCGGAGATCCTGCTCGACGTCGCCGGGGTTCTGCGGGGCTCGCGAGGCGCCGCGCCCGGTGGAGGCGCGCTACACCTACACGTCACGCCGGAGCACGGCGCCCGGATCGCGGCGGCCTACCTCGCGCGGCATCGGGTTGAGCTGCCGGTGGACGTGACGGGTTCCCGGGTTGAGAGCCCAGAGCCCCAAGGGAAACCCCAGCAAATAGCCGCCGGGGTGTCTGACGGGTGCCCGACTTCCGAGGAGCCGGCGTGAAGGCTCTCCCCGACTTCGATGCCCTGCTCGGTCCCATCCGGGCCGCCGTGAAGGAGCTCCCCCGCGAGGCGCTGCCCTCTCTCTACGGCGCCCTTGCGACCCTTCAGGCGGAGATCCTCCTCGTGCCGCCCGCCGCGGCGGCTCCTGGCGAGACGACGGATCGAGCTCTTGACGCTGCGGCCGTCGCCGACGAGCTCGGACGCTCTCGCGACTGGGTCTATCGAAATCGGCACTCGCTCCCGCTTACCCGGCTTCCGTCCGGCCGCTGGACGGTGAGTTCGAGTCGGCTGCGCAAGTGGAAAGAGACGAGGACCCGGCAGTCATGAAGCGCGCCACTCGTGTGGCCTTCCGCCGTCTCCTCTGCCTGGTGCGCGGGCACGCGACCGGCGATCTGCTCTACCGCCGGACGCCGGTGGCCCGGGAGCTCTACCAGAACCCCGCGCGCCGGCCGGTGCAGGACTGGCACGTCATAGGCCACGTCTGCGGCCGATGCGGGTGTCAGGTGGCCGCGTGAGCTTTCGTCTGACGCTCGAGCCTCTGCCCGGCGGTCCTCCGCCCGAGGCGCGGCTTCGAAAGGCGCTCAAGGCGCTTCTGCGCCGCTACAGGCTGCGCTGCACGGGGATAGAGACGATCGGGCCGCAGCCGGCCGCGGGCGCGCCAGGGAAGGCATCGTGAGAGTGCGCATAACCGTCCGGAAGCGCGGCAGCACACCGGGTCCGCCGAAACCGTGGCACCTGTTGGGTCTCCTCCTGCAGGGCTTCGGTCTCGATATCGAAAAAGTGGAAGAGGCGGAGCCTCCGTCCCCGGCGG
>JBBQDF010000115.1:0-7763 GCA_038319475.1 Thermoanaerobaculia bacterium | reverse complement strand
CGACGTCGACCGGATCCAGAAGAAGCTCGACGACGCGTCCCTGCGCCTGGCGACCCTGAAGCGCTCGGAAGCCGGGATCGACGCGGAGATCGGGCGGATCACGGGACGCCGCGACCAGGTGGAGGCCGGTATCGAGAAGCTCTCCGCGGACTACAAGCTGTCCCGGCAGAAGCTCGGGACGCTCAGGCAGGACACGATCTTCCAGGTACGGAACTCGCCGATCCTCGACATGATCAACCCGTCCCTGCGCGTCCAGCAGGTGCAGTTGCCCGAGCACTACAACGACGTCAACTTCATGAAGATCCCGCGGGTGGACCGCTGCGCGACGTGCCACATCGCGGCCGATCGCAAGGGGTTCGAAGACGCGAAGCGCGTCGCGTTCCGCACCCACCCGAAGTTGAACCTGATGGTCGGCAGCGAATCGCCGCACCCCTCCAACGAATTCGGCTGCACTCCCTGCCACGGCGGCCGCGACCGCGCGACGTCTTTCTGGTCGGCGGGCCACTCTCCCGTCGGGGAGAAGCAGCTCGCGGTCTGGAAAAAGAAATACGACTGGGAGTTCGATCGATTCAACGAGACGCCGATCCTTCCGATGAAGTTCGCCCAGTCGGGCTGCTACCGGTGTCACTCGGACCAGGCGAACATCCCCGACGCGCCGAAATTAAACGCGGGCCTGAAGCTCGTCGAAGGCCTCGGCTGCTGGGGCTGTCACCGGATCGAAGGACTCGAGAAGCAGGGGCTCCCGCGCGTCGGCCCCTCCCTCGAGAAGGTCGCGTCGAAGGTGAACAAGGACTGGACCACGCGATGGGTGATGAACCCCGCCGCGTTCCGGCCCAGTACGAAGATGCCGACGTTCTTCTACCTCGAGAACTTCGTCAACGTCTCGGGGCCTCAGAAGCCGAACCAGGCGCAGCAGAGGATGAACGCCACGGGGCGGATCGAGAACGACACGATGGTCAACTCGATCGTCGCCTACCTCTTCGACAAGTCGAAGGTGGCGAACGTCCCGCCGGTCGCCGGCCGGGGCGATCCGGCGCGCGGCCAGCAGCTTCTCGCGGACCGCGGCTGCATGGGTTGCCACATGGTCGACCCGAACGCGGCGCGCGATCTCGTCGGCACGTACCGGCAGTTTGGCCCTAACCTCGCGGGCGTCGGGGCGAAGGTCAGCCGCGACTGGCTCTTCCACTGGATCAAGGACCCGAAGGCCTGGAGCCCCGACACGAAGATGCCGAACGTGCGGCTGACGGACCCGGAGGCGCTCGACGTCGCGGAATACCTGACGACGCTCAAGAGCCGGCCGGAATTCGAACAGCAGCCGCTGCCGCGCACGGACCCGCAGACTCTCGACAGGATCGCGCTCTATTTCGCCATGTCGAACAAGACGCTCTTCGACGCCAGGGCGGACCTCGCGCGCATGGACCTCCATGCGAAGGAGGTTTACGCCGGCGAGAAGCTGATCGCGCACTACGGCTGCTACGCCTGCCACAGAATCCCCGGCTTCGAGGACGCGAAGCCGATCGGCACGGAGCTGACGGAGGAGGGTTCGAAGGCCGTTCACCGGCTCGATTTCGGCTTCATCCATCTGAATCACACGCGCGAGGACTGGTTTCTGACCAAGGTCGCGGCGCCGAGGATCTTCGATCGCGACCGCGCCCGCGGATGGGAAGAGAAGCTGCGGATGCCGAACTTCCGGCTCTCCCCGCAGGAGCAGGAAGAGCTCGTCACCGTCGTGCTCGGCCTGCAGAAACTGAACGCCTCCTCTTCCGCGGTGAAGGAATTGAACGGCCAGGAGTCGGCGATCGAGCGCGGGCGCCGCATCGTCAAGAACAACAACTGCCAGGGCTGCCACATCATCGAAGGGTTCGGCGGGTCGTTCCGGTCCCTCGTCCCCGACCCGTCTCTCGCGCCGCCAATCATCCAGGGTGAAGGCGCGAAGGTGCAGAGCAACTGGCTCTTCGCGTTCCTGAAAGCCCCGAAGACCGGAGAAATCCGGCCGTGGCTTCAGGTCCACATGCCGACGTTCGGCTTCTCAGAACGTGATTTAAACGACCTGACCCGTTACTTCGCGTTTCTGGACCGCGCGCAGTATCCCTTCTTAATCGCCGCGTACGAGACCGCGCCTGCTCGATGGGCCGCGGGCAAGAAGACGTTCGAGCTATTGAAGTGCAAGCAGTGCCACCCGCGGAGCGAGCAGGAGCTTAATGCGCCGGGCCTCGACAAGTCGAACCTCGCGCCGAACCTCCAGATGGCGTCAGGCCGCCTGCGGCACGACTGGATCAACGACTGGATCCGCCGGCCTGACGAGTGGATGCCGGGTACCCGCATGCCGACGAATTTTCCGAAGGCCGACGACGGCAAGCGCACGTCTCCGCTCGGCGGAATGATCGAGGCGCCCGCGTTCGCGAAAGACCGCGAGGAATACGGGCGGATCCTGGGCGGCGACGAGGAGGCGAAGAAGTTCCTCTCGGATCCAAATGCCGTCACTGCGGCTCTGCGCGATTATGTCTGGTCGATCGGCATCAACGGCGGCACCGCCCCCGCGGCGAATCCTCCCGGAGCGGCGGAAGCGGGAAGCGCCGAGCCCGGAGAGCGCCGCGGCCAGGCGGCGGCGGGGAAGCGCGCCGCGGCGCCTCGCGCCTCGCCTCCGAAGGCGCAGGCGCGCTCGGGAGCGCCGGGCGTTGGGATAAGCGGCGCGCCCGCAGGCGCTGGCGGCAGGTAGTCCGGGCGCATGCCCGCCGACGAGAGCCTCGCCTATTACTGGGCGAGCATCGGCTTCTCCGCGGCCGGGGTGATTCTCTTCCTGTGGCTCCTGCGCACCCCTCGCCCGGGCAAGCCCGGAAACGGGAGCCGAGCGACCAGGGGGAGCGAGACGGCCGCGTTACTCCGCGGTCAACTGGATCGGGAATCGAAAAACCACGCGGATCCGGCGTCGATTTCAAAATCGGAGTTGAAAGCTGACGGCTGACAGCCGACAGCCGAGAGCGCTTCTTTTCAGCCGCCGCTCAGCAGCTGCTCGATCCGCTTCTGGACTTCCGCGTCATTCCAGTCGATCGCGCCCTGCACCCTGTACAACACGCGGCCCGCCTTGTTCGTGATGTAGGTCTCGGGATACTGGGTCGTGCCGAACCGCTGGGCCGTCGCCGAGTCGGGGTCCCGATAGATGGGGAGCCGGTTGGGATTCTTTCGATTGAATTCCTCGATGACCTTCCAGTCCTTGTCGACCGAGACGGCGTAGAGGGCGAGGTCGGTTCGATCGCGGTAGCGGTCCCAGAATCGCGAAAGAGCTGGGATCTCCTCGACGCACGGGGGACACCACGTCGCCCAGAAATGAATCACCGTCAGGCGGCCCTTCTGGCGCGTTAAGTCCGTCACTTTTCCGTGGCGGTCCACCACGGGAAGCGCCCTGGCCGCCGAGAGAAAGGCGAGGCTCCCGGACGGAGAATCGGGCGGCTTTAAGGAGCGGAGAAACACCGCGGAGACGCAGCCGAGGAGCACGGCGAAGCCGATCGTTACGAGAGGTCGGGTGCGCAGGCTCAAGCGGCGCGCCGTCTTCCTGTGGCGCACGCCTGCCGGGCCGCGCATTCCGAGCAGCGGGACAGCGCGGCGCGCGGCTGGCAGATCCCGAAGATCCCGATCCGGCAGAGGGCGTAGTCGAAGCGAACCGGGTCGGAGGCGTCGAACCGCTTCAGCCGGTCGGTGATTTCGCGCGCCGTCCGCCAGTCCGCGGCGCGCCGACGCGTCAGGCCGAGCCGCCGCGCGACGAGATGGATGTGCGTGTCGGTCGGGATGACGAGGCGGGCCGGGGAAATCTCGGGCCAGAGCCCGAAGTCGAGAAGATCCTTGCGGACCATCCAGCGCAGGTACAGGTTCCAGCGCTTGCACGCGGAGCCGGCGGACGGGTCGGGAAAAAAGAACCGGGCCGGGTGGCGCGCGGGGAGCGAACGGGACGCAAGCGCGGGGCGATAGTCGAAGGCTTCAATGCGCGCGACGACGCGCGAGAGAAGGCCGGCGACGTCCGGTTCCTCACCTCGGAGCTCCCGTGTAAAGAAGGCGCCGACTGATCCCGCTTCCCGCCGCGCGCCGGCAATCGCCAGGAGCAGCGCGGCGGCATCTTCCGGTCCGTGGAATCGGTGCCGGAATTCCGGAAGCGCCTCGGCCGTGAAGCGCGCGAAGTCGTCGATGCGGTCGAGGGTTTCAGCCGGCCGCGAGCCCAAGACGGCGAGGATCTGCGCGACGTTGGCCTGGATCGTGGCGACGCGGCCGTAGGCGAACGCGGACGCGATCCAGCCGGCGACTTCCCGGTCGGCCGGAGATTCGTAACGGCCCACGAAGACGATCGGATCGGAGCCGCGGGTTTCCGGGCCATACGCCCGGTAGAGCTCCTCGAGCCGATCGCCCAGCAGGCGATCTCGATCGGATAAAGGCACCGGGAAATTCTCTCACGCGCAGGAGGGGGCGGTGGACCCGGCGCGAAAGGGGTTGGTGCCGGGGGGAGGGGCGATCGGTAGAGTGCGAGGGGCGAACGACAATTTGAATTTCGACCCCTCAACTCTCAACTCTGAACTCTGAACGCTCAACCTCCCTCTTCTGATTGAATACCCTCATGGCCGACACTCGCGGCGAAAAAATTTTCTTAGTCGGCGTTTCCAACCGCGCCACCCCCCGCACCCTGGCGGAGGAGCATCTGGACGAGCTCGAGCGGCTCGTTGAAACGGCGGGGGGGCGAACGGTCGGCCGATACCTCAAGGAGCGCGTGTCTCCGGATCCCGCGACCTACGTCGGGAAGGGCGCGGTCGAGGAAATCGGCCAGGACGCGCGCGACAGTGGCGTGAAGCTCATCATCTTCGACGACGAGCTGACGCCCGCGCAGGCGCGAAACCTCGAGGAACGCTGGTCGGGCGAAATTCGGGTTCTCGACCGGCCGGGGTTGATCCTCGATGTGTTCGCGTCGCACGCCCGCACCCGCGAAGCGAGAACCCAGGTGGAGCTGGCGCAGCTCCAGTACCTTCTGCCGCGGCTGGCCGGGCAGTACCGGCACCTGTCGCGTCTCGGGGGCGGCATCGGAGGCCGTGGCGCGGGTGAGCAGAAGCTCGAGCTCGATCGACGCAAGATCCGCAACCGGATCGCGCGTCTCCGAAAGGACCTGGCGGAGATAGATACGGCGCGCTCCGTCCGGCGGCGGGGCCGCCGCGACCAGTTTCAGGTGGCGATCGCGGGATACACCAACGCGGGCAAGACGACCCTCTTCAACCGGCTCACCCGGGAGGACGCCTTCGCCGCCGACCGGTTGTTCGCGACACTCGATGCCCGGGTGGCCCGCGCGCGCTCCCCCAGGCTCGTCAATACGGTCTTCATCGACACCGTCGGCTTCGTGCGCAAGCTGCCGACCTCGCTCGTGGCGTCCTTCCGGTCCACGTTGTCCGAGATCCGTGAGGCGGACCTGGTGCTCCACGTGCTCGACGCCTCCTCGCCGCGGGTGGAGGAGGAGCGGCGGGTGGCCGTCGAGGTTCTCGAAGAGCTGGGAGTTGATCCGGAAAAGATCCTCACGGTTTCGAACAAGCGGGACCTGGCTGCGGGCCCGGCGGGGCCGTTCGCGATCCCGGTGTCGGCGAAAACCGGCGCCGGGATCGAGGCGCTCAATGCCGAAGTGCGGCGACGCGCGCGCCCCGAAGCCGGAGTGTTCCTGCTGCGCATTCCCTACACGAGGGGAGCCGCGATCGCCGCCGCGAAGGCGCGCTTCCGGGTCCTCGAAGAAAAGGACGAAGGGGACGGTGTGCTCCTGTCCGTGGCCGGCGACCGCCCGTCGCTCGAGGTGTTCTCCGAATACGCGGCGCGCGCCGCGCCGCGCAGGCCCGCGCCGAAGAGGCCTTCCGCCCGCGCCCGCGCCCGCGAGGGCGGTTCCTGACCGCGCCGTGCGCGGCCCCGTCCGAATGGAAGCGCCCTCCGCGGCGCGTCCCGCGGCCTGCTAGGATTCCCGGCGAATTCGAGGTTGGAGTGACGAGGTTGTGCCCCGTCGGGGCGAGGATCGAAAAGCGGGCCGGCTCAGCGCCGGCCGGAGGGTTCATGAACGTGGGCCGTCGTTTCCCCCGGACTCTCCTCCTCGCCTGGCCGGCGTTGCTCCTGCTCGTCGCCGGCTCGCCCGCCTGCGGACGCAAACACCGGCCGCGCCGTCACGCGGAGGCGCAGACCCCGGTCGCGGCGGAACCGACTCCCGACAACACGCCGATCGACGTGCTGCGCACTCCTTCCGGGATGGTGCTGAAGCTCGACGAGGCGACCCCGCTTCCGGGCAAGGAACCGACTCCCTCGGTGTCGCCCTCCGCCGTCCCCCGCTGAGTCGGCCGTGAGGCCCCAGGGCCGCCAAGACCAGGGAGACGGTCCTCGAGCACCATCCGCGAGGGCGCGCGGACGCGGTCTCGAGCGGCGTTCCCGCGGCGGTTGCCCGCCGAGCCCGGCTCCTGTTCTCCCTGTCGAATGGCCCGGGCCCGAAGCCTCTCGACTCGATCGCGTCGTGCGCGGAGAAACGACACCTCATCTGGCCGTCCATCCGCTTCCGCTGAGCGGAGATCATCGGGCAGTTCGGGTGATGAACGGGATCCTCCAGAAAGAAATGACGGCTACGCCGACACGACTGCCGAAGCACGGGTTTTGTGCATCGCTGCCCGCTTCGGTCGCCGTTGGGGCCTGACGGTCGGCTCTCCTCCGATCGCCGCCGCCACCACCCCGCGAACGCCGGTTCCCCGCTTCATGGGGCCTCCTTTCTCCGTCCGATCCCTCACCGTCACCCCGCGAGGTCGCCGGGGCGTCACTCGAGCGATGCGATGCGGCTGCGGTTGGACGCCCCGATCTTTCGAAGTCCCCTAGTTCCAGAGGTTGCCGGAGCACTCCACTGCGTCGCAGCCGCTTCCCCGAGTTGGCCCGCTTTTAGCACAACAGCTGCACAGTTCCTAGGAGGGGACTTCAATGAGATTGCCAGAACTGACTCCGTTTTTTACAAAGCGTGTGCCCGGTGAGATCCTGTCGGGCCAGTCGGCGGTTGCGATCTCGATCAGCCGGGCCGTCCTGTGCGGCAACGACCACATCTACGACGCCTACCAGTTCAACGTGTGCCCAAACTGCACCGCCCCGGAACGCCTGCAGATCTCCGACCTCCTGATGAAGCGGGTCGCAGCGGCCGCCGCCGCAGGTCCGACGAGCTAGATCACCGCGACGGGCCCGGTTCGGGGATCGCGCCGGCCGATACCGCCGTCGGCCGGCGGCCGATCGCGGGGGCTCCAGCAAAGCAAATGCCTTGGGGGAGAGCGGAACGGCGACGCCGGACGGGATCACTTCGCGAGTGTCCGAGTTGAACACCCATTCGCCAAGGCGAGTCTCATGGTGAACCCTCGCGCGCGATTCTGGCAATGGGCGGTAGTGATCCCTGGAGACTGGAGTCGGCCGTTCGAGCGGAACCCGCGGTACTAACGAGAATCAGAGTGATGAGACTGAGTGGTGGAGCTGAACGGGATCGAAGCGTCCCGCTGGCCCTTCGGGCCCTCGGGACACCGTCGCGCTCCATGAGCGGGGGGCGATGGCCCCCCGAACCCCCGGAGGTCGACGGTTCGATCTCTCGCTTCGATCGACATTCGAGTGAGCGCCGGCTGATCCGACGCAGCCTACTGCCGGGGGTCTGCCTTCGGTGGTCGGCTCGGTGGAGCTGAACGGGATCGAACCGTCCCGCTGGCCTGCGGCCATCGGGACACCGTCGCGCTCCATGAGCGGGG
>JBBQDF010000114.1:0-7808 GCA_038319475.1 Thermoanaerobaculia bacterium | reverse complement strand
TCGTCAGCGTTTCGAGCATCGAAGGATTGATCCGGATTCTTTTCGCCGCGGCGCGGCCTGTCAACGGCTCGCAATCTTTTCCGCAGCCGTTTTTGAAACGATCCTCCCGTCGGCGCGTCCAGATATTTTTTTGCGCTCGATTTCCACAACGCTATTGGACGGGCGCGGGTGGACAGATGAGGTCCGAGAGGAAGTTGTCGAGCGTCGACCGTTCTGCGTTGGGATTGCCTTGGATCCTTCGGCGTGTGCCGGGGATTGAGAGATCCTGCTATCGGACCTCGACGCTCGACGCTAAACCCTCTTGTCCCTCACCAGACAAACGCGCGTTCCGCCGAGCGGATCAACGAGATCGCCGTGGGCCAGCCGACGACGTCGTCGACGCGGTCGCGCGCGAAAGACTTCGGTCCCGGGCGCGCGACGAACGCAGCCGAACAGGCGAGAGAGCGCACGTGCCCGGTGGCGCGGGCTTCCGCGAACAGCCGGCCCGCGGAGGCCGCCGTGCCGGGCTCTGACGAACCTTCCGGCGCGTCGAGCTGCCCCGAGGCGAGGGCGTCAAACGCGCCGTCGAACCAGACGATCGTCACAGAGAGACCGAGCGAGACCGCCGCGGCGGTCATCGCAGCGGCCTCATAAAGCACCTCCGGCGCCGCCCGCTGCAGCAGAAGGACCCAGGTGGGGCGCGGCGGCGGAGGGCCGGCGGGCGGCTCTCCGCCTGAATCGTCGATCACGTCCGCCGGGCGCGGGCCCGCAACAGTCCGAGCATCTCCGCCGAGCCGACCACTCCACCCGGGTGCTTGCGCCCTTCCGGAGTTCCGTGAAAATCGCTTCCCGCGGTCACGGCAAGCTCGAAATCGCGCGCGAT
Source organism: Thermoanaerobaculia bacterium (assembly GCA_038319475.1). Classification (GTDB taxonomy): domain Bacteria; phylum Acidobacteriota; class Thermoanaerobaculia; order UBA5066; family Gp7-AA6; genus JALYUA01. The sequence goes on along the minus strand of JBBQDF010000114.1, from coordinate 6,946 downwards.
TTTTCCGAAGCGCGCTTCCGCTTCCGGCCCGTGGTCCGGGTGAAACACCTCCACGGCGTCGAGCCCTTCCGCCGCGAGCACGCGAACCAGGGCTTCCGGGTCCTTGTACCAGCAGGCGTGCGCGAGCGAGGTCACGCCTCCGGCCGCGCGGACGGTGCGCACGACGTCCTGCGCGGGCCATTTCTGAGAAGCGACGTACCAGGGATGCTCCCGCCCGAGAAAGCGGTTGAAGGCATCGTCGTGTGAGGACGCGTGGCCGGCCCTCACGAGGGCCCGGGCGATGTGAGGGCGCGCCCAGACCCCGTCGCCGATTTCCTCCCGCAACGCGTCGAGATCGAGCGGGTAACCGGCTTCGACCAGCTTCTCCGCCATCCGTTCCCCCCGCGTGCGACGGCTCTCCTGCCGCTCGACGAGCCGCGCATTGAAAGGGCCGTTCTGTTCGTCGACGAAGAGCGCGAGGATGTGAATGTCGTCCTGCCCCTGGAAGTCGGCGGAGATTTCCGCGCCGGAAATCAGCTCGATCCCGAGCTTTCCCGCCTCTTCTCTCGCCTCGGGCAGACCCTGGAGCGTGTCGTGGTCGGTCAGCGCGAACACATCGATACCGGCGTACGCCATCTGCCGGGCGAGCTCCGCCGGCCGGTCGAGGCCGTCGGAGCAGTTCGAATGGCTGTGAAGATCGACGCGCACGACCCGATCTTAGCCATTTTCTGGTGTTTTTTACCCCGCCGTTGCGCCTGCCCGAGTTTGCGCCCGCACCCGCGCGCGGAGCCGGCGCGTCCCGCTCGGGGGGCTCCCGTCATCTGTTTTTTCGCCCTTTGCGGCCTTTCTTTCCGGAAGAGCCGCCGCGCTCGCGGTCGTCACGATCCTCGTATTCGTTCGACCCTCCGCCCTCGCCTTCGATTCCGAACGCGATCTTGACGTTGACCTTGTAGTCGACCAGCTCTCCGCCTTCGACGCGCGCCGTCCAGTCGCAAACGTCCACTCCCGTGATTCCGCGGACGGTTCTCGCGGCCTCGCGGACCGCGGTGCGCACCGCCTCTTCCCAGCTCTCCCGCGATGACGCGACGACCTCGATCACCTTGGCAATATTCGACATTCGAACTCCTTTCTCGTTCCCCGACGCGCAGGTGCAACAACCGTTCCGGGGAAAGTGGCCGGCGCGCGACCGATGCTCTGACCCGCGCCATAAGATCGGCCCGTGGAGCGCAGGCAGGTCGCGCGAATGCTCGAGGAGATGGCGGCGATGCTCGAGCTGAAGGGGGAAAACCCTTTCAAGGTGCGCGCCTACGAGAACGGCGCGCACGCGATTCTGGGTTTTCAGGGAGACCTCGACGGCGCGGTGCGCTCCGGCGAGATCCGGCAGGTCAAGGGGATCGGTCCGGGGCTTTTCGCGAACCTCGAAACGCTGCGCAAGACGGGTTCGCTCCCCTACTATGACGAGCTTCGCACCGCTTTCCCCCCCGGCCTCCGGGAGTGTCTGCGAATTCCGGGCTTCTCCCCGCGCAAGGCCAAACGCGTGCACGACGCGCTCGGCGTCGACTCGCTCGCGGCGCTCGAAAACGCCTGCCTCGACGGTCGAATCACGAGTCTGACGGGGTTCGGGGCGAAAAGCGTCGAGAAGATCCTGAAGGGGATCGCGATGGTGCGCGCCGGCGCCGGGCTCCACAAGTACTCCCGCGCGATGGCCCGCGCGCAGGACGTGTTACTGGCTCTCAAGGGCCCGGCGCCGCGCGTCGAGCTGGCAGGCGGCCTGCGCCGGCGCTGCGAAGTGGTTTCAACCGCCGATTTCGTGGCGGAGAGCGCGGCCCCGCGCGGGATTCTCGACGCGTTCTCCTCGATCCCGGGCGCCGCCGAGTCCCTCCCGCCCGAGGAGGGCGTCGCGCGCGTTCGACTCGCGGAGGGGCTCGTCATCACGCTCCGTACCGCGAGCCGCCCGGAGTTCGCAGCAGCGCTTCTTGACGCGACCGGCAACCCGGCCCACGTCGAGGCCTTGAGGGCCAGGGCGCGGGAGCGCGGCCTTCGACTGGAGCCGTCGGGACTCTTTCGCGGCAATTCGAACCGGCGGGTGGCGTGCGCGACCGAGGCCGAGATCTACGCGGCTCTCGATCTCGCCTGGGTGGAGCCGGAGCTGCGCGAGGGTCGAGGCGAGGTCGAGTCCGCCGCCCGCCGCGATCTCCCGAAGCTCGTCACGAGGCAGGACCTTCGCGGCTTGATCCACGTCCACACGACCGAGTCCGACGGGCGGGACTCTCTCGAGGACATGCTCGCCGCCGTCCGCGACGCCGGGTACGAGTGGGTCGCGATCACCGACCACAGCCAGACCGCGGGCTACGCGGGGGGGCTCACGCCCGAGCGGGTGCTTCGCCAGCGCGCCGCGATCGCCGCGATCCGTCCGCGCTTTCCCGACCTCACGATCTTTCATGGCACCGAAGCCGACATCCTCGCCGACGGATCGATCGACTTCGGGGACGAATTCCTGGAGGGTTTCGACGTCGTCGTCGCGTCCGTGCATTCCCGGTTCGGGCTCGAAAAAAAGGAGCAGACGGCGAGACTCATCCGGGCCGTCCGGAACCGCCGCGTCACGGTCCTCGGGCACCCGACGGGTCGACTCCTGCTTTCGCGCAATCCGATCGACGTCGACGTCGAGGCGGTGCTCGACGCCGCCGCGCAATCCGGATGCGCGGTCGAAATCAACTGCTCCCCCGACCGCCTCGACCTCGACTGGCGGTTCTGTCAGGGCGCCGTCTTGCGAGGCATTCCGATGGCGATCGATCCCGACGCGCATTCCGTGGGCGAGATCGGGCTGGTCCCCTATGGCATCAACATCGCGCGCAAGGGCTGGGTCACGGCGGAGTCGACGTTGAACGCACGGACCGCCGAGTATTTCGCAGCCTGGCTCGCCATCCGCCGGGCGGGGTGAAGGGAGAAGCGGGACACGGGAAACCGGAAACGGGAAACCGGAAACGGGAAACGGGAAACGGAGGCATGGACTTTCCACGCTCAACGCTTGCCCCCCAACTTCACCTTGACAACGTAACTAAATTTCTAAATAGTTATTTACCTATGGGACGCCCCGCAAAGGTCCGGAGGGAAGATGTGCTCGCGGCGGCGAGGGATGCCTTTGTCCGCGGCGGGTACGAAGGGACGACGCTGTCGGAGATTTCTGCCCGGCTCGGTGTCTCTCCGGCCGCACTCCTCCGGCACGCTCCGACCAAGCAGGCGCTGTTCACCGCAGCCATGGGCGAGACCCCGGGCCCCGAGATGCTGCCTCTCGGCTTTCTGGCGGACGTGCGGGGCGACGCGGACCCCGCCGTCATCCTTCGACAGGTGGCCAACGCCTTTGTCCCGTTCATCGCGGCCAAGCTCCACGAGAGCCTGGGGCGCTGGGTGCATTTCAAGAAGGTACCGGGACTCGGCCGGCTGCCGCTGCCCTTCGATCCCGAGGCCCACCCGACTCCGCCCCAGCGCAATCTGAAGCTGCTCGAGGATTATCTGCGCCGCGCGAGGCGCGCCGGCCGCGTCCGTCTTCGGAATCCACGCGCCGCCGCCGTCGCCTTCGCCGCCTCCCTCCACTCGTTCGTGATTCTCCAGGAAGTCGTGCAGGCGCTCGAAGAGCCTCTTCTCCTGGAGGAATACCTCGACACGCTGATCGACGTCTGGAAGACCGGCGCGATCGCGACTGGGAAGAAAAGATGAAGAAGCGTTCGCTCCTGCTCGGTGCCGTGATCCTTCTCGCCGGGGCGGCGTTCTGGGCCTTTCGCTCGCGTGGCCACGAGAAACCCCTCGTGCTCTCGGGATCCATCGAGGCCCGCGACGTCGAGGTCGGATCTCTTCTCGGCGGACGGATCGCGAAGGTCCCGGTCGCGGAGGGGGCGCGCGTTTCCCGCGGCCAGGCTCTGGTGGTTTTCGAAACGGACCTGATCGACCTCCAGATGCGGCAGCAGCTGGCCCGGGTCGCGGAGGCGCGGGCCAATCTCGTGAAGACGCGTCGAGGCCCGCGCATCGAAGACGTCGCGCGTTCCCGCGCCGAGGCGGAAAAGGCGGAGCGCGAGCGCCGCCGTGAGCGGGCTCTTCTGGATCAGGGTGTCATCGGGCAGCAGTCGTACGACGTCGCGGCGACGGCCGCGAGGACCTCGGTCGAGACCCTCCGGGAGAAGGAGCGAGGCAGCCGCGCAGAGGACATCGCCGCCTCCGCCGCCGCTCTCGAGCGCGAGGAAGCGCAGCTCGCGTACTTCGGGCGGCAGAAACAGGAGTCCGTCGTCGTGGCGCTTTCGGACGGGATCCTGGAGTCGATCGACCTGCGGCCCGGAGACCTCGTCGCTCCCAACCAGCCCGTGGCCAGGCTGATCGAGCCGTCTCAGATCTGGGTGCGCGTCTACGTTCCCGAGCCGTCGCTCGGCCGCGTCCGTGTCGGACAGCGTGCGGCGGTGCGCGTCGATACGTTTCCGAACCGCAGCTTCCCGGGGAAGGTCGTCGAGATCCGCACGTCCGCCGAATACACGCCGCGAAACGTGCAGACACTCGACCAGCGGATGGACACGGTCTTCGGCGTCAAGGTAGCGATCGACCCGACGCCGGAGCTGAAGCCCGGCATGGCGGCTTCCGTAACACTCTCGGAGGCGCGTTGAACGAGGACTTCGGCATCCGCGTCGAAGGCGTGTCGCGCGACTTCGGACCGGTTCGCGCGCTCGACCGCGTGACGCTCGCCGTGCCGCGTGGCGAGATTTACGGGCTCCTCGGGCCGAACGGCTCCGGCAAGTCCACCCTCATCCGGATTCTGTGCGGCCTGCTCGCTCCCACGGAGGGTCGGGCGTGGGTCGACGGCCTCGATGTCGCGAAGGAGAGCGAGGCGATCCGCGGCCGCATCGGGTACGTGTCGCAGAGGTTCTCGCTCTATGAGGACCTGACCGTGCTCGAGAACCTCGATTTTTTCGCTTCTGTTTACGGGCTGAAGGCCGCGGATCTGAAGGAGCGGCGGGAGTGGGCGATCGATCTCACTTCGATCGGCCCGTACCGCTCGCGCCTGGCCGGACAGCTCTCGGGCGGGTGGAAGCAGCGCCTGGCGCTCGCCGCCGCGCTGATGCATCGCCCGCGAGTGGTTTTCTTAGACGAACCGACCGCGGGCATCGATCCCGTCGCGCGCCGGGAGCTGTGGAACCTCCTGTTCGCGCTCGCGGCCGAAGGGGTCACGCTCTTCGTCACCACGCATTACATGGACGAAGCGGAACGTTGCGGCCGGGTGGCCTACCTGTACCTCTCCCGCATGCTGGTCGAGGGGTCTCCCGACGAGCTCACGAAACTCTCCGAGATCACGCCGGCGGGCACCCGCCGCGTGGAAGCGGCGTGCGAGGGCGGCGTCGCGGTCGTGATGGGGCAGGCGCGCGCGCTTCCCTACGTGCTCGACCTCACGATCTTCGGAAACGCGCTTCACCTCCTCGTCCGCGACGACGTTGCCGATTCCACGATCGCGCGGGATCTGGAACACGCCACGAAGGCGCCGGTTCGGATTCGAGCCATCGAGGCCTCGCTCGAGGACGTCTTCGTCGGTCTGACCCGGCTGCAGCTCGAGAAGCGCGGGAACGTCCCGGAAGGCGCGCCGGTGCCGGGAGGCGCCGCCCGATGAGGGGGTTCTTCGCCGTTCTGAAAAAAGAAGCCAGGCAGATGCTGCGGGACAAGGGGACTCTGCGGTTCACCCTCGTGCTCCCCGCGTTCCAGCTCGTGCTGTTCGGCCTCATCGATACGAACGTCAAGCACGTCCGGACCGTGGTGCTGGATTTCTCCCGCACCGAAGTGAGCCGGACGCTCGTGCGTGACCTGACCAACACGAACTTCTTCGACGTGATCGAGTACGTCCCCTCCCGCGCGGCCATGCGCGAGCGCATCGTGGCGGGCCGCGCCGCGGTCGGGCTCGAGATTCCCCCCGATTACGCGAGGCGGCGGTTGAACCGGCAGTCCGCCGACGTTCTCGTCCTGATCGACGGTTCGGATTCCTCGATCTCCGGCCAGGCGCTCGCGGCCGCCAACGGCCTGACGCTCTCGGAATCCTTAGGCGAGCTGCTCGCCCGCGCGAACGCGCACGACCTGCCCGTTCGGGCCCACCCGCTCTTCCTCTTCAATCCGGACTCCCGAAGCGCGAACCTCCTCATCCCGGGCCTCGTCGCGATTCTGCTGACTTTCTCCGGAACCCTCCTCGCCGCCTATGCGATCGTGCGCGAGCGCGAGCGCGGGACGCTCGAGCAACTGATGGTCACCCCGGCCTCGCCGATCGGCGTCATCCTCGGGAAGCTCCTCCCCTACCTCGCCCTCGGCTTCCTCCAGCTCGTGTTCATCCTTCTCCTGATGACCCTCGTTTTTCACGTGCCCATCCACGGGAGCCTGCCGCTTCTCCTCGCTCTTTCGCTCGTCTATCTTTTCGCGCTCCTGTCCCTCGGCCTGCTCATCTCTTCCTGGTCGAAGACACAGATGGAGGCCACCCAGCTCGCCCAGATGTTCCTGCTCCCCTCGATCATGCTGTCGGGCTACATCTTTCCGTTGTCCTCGATTCCGGGGCCGCTCCGGTATCTCTCCAGGATTCTGCCGGCCACTCATTTCATCGCGATCGCGCGCGGGATCATCATCCGTGGCGCGACGTTCACAGACCTGTGGCGCAGCGTCGCCGCCCTGGCGGCGATCGCGGTTGTTCTGGTGGCCGGCAGCACGCGGGCGTTCCGAAAGACGATCTCGTAGGCGTGAGACCGGGGACGCGGCGCGCGGCTGATCTAGAATGCCGCCTCTTCCGTCTCTTGTTTGAGGAGAACGCGATGACGATCCGCGCCTGCCTGCGACCGCGCCCGGCCCGGGGTCTTCCGGCATGAGCCCTGACACCGGGGGATCGCCTGGACCGGCAGGACTCGAGAAAATCCCGGCGATCGCGAAGCACGTCCGAGAGATCCTCCGGATACTCGGG
>JBBQDF010000113.1:0-7836 GCA_038319475.1 Thermoanaerobaculia bacterium | reverse complement strand
CGGGGATTCCCGTGTACCTCTTTTACGCCCGGCGGCGGGCGGCCGGGGGCGCGTGAGGAGCGCGACGCGGGCCGCATACATGGCCTGGGCAAAAAGCCGTCCCGCTCCCGCGATCGACCTCGCCGGAAGCAACCTCGCCGCGTGCAGCCTGGCCGACCTGCCCGGAGCCATCGGCGCCCTGGACCTGGCCGGCGAGAGCCCGAACGGCTACGCGCCTCTCGTCGAAGCCATCGCTTCCCACGCCGGCGTCCCGCCCGGCCACGTCGCGACCGCCGGCGGGTGCTCGGGCGCCAACTTCCTGGTCTGCGCGGCCCTCCTGCGGCCGGGAGACGAGGTCCTCTCCGAGTGGCCCGGCTACGACCCTCTGCCCGCCGCCGCGGAGATGCTGGGGGCGTCCGTCCGGTTCTTCGAAAGATCGTTTGCGCAGGGCTGGTCCCTCGACACCGACCGGATCGCGGACGCGATCACGCCGCGGACGCGTCTCGTGGTGATCTCGAATCCGCACAACCCCTCGGGCGTCGCAGAGGCTTCGCCGGCGCTCGATGCGCTCGGGCGCCTGGCGGAACGCGGCGGGTTTCACGTCTTGGTCGACGAGGTCTACGCGGACACGGTCGAGGGTTCCACGGCGGGTTCCGCGGCCCGGCGCTCCCCCGCTTTCGTTTCCACCAGCAGCCTGACGAAGGCGTACGGGCTCTCTTCGCTTCGGTGCGGGTGGTCAATCGCCGCCCCCGCCGTGACGGAAGCGACCCGCCGGGCGCGCGACGTGGTCGATGTCTCGGGCGCGATCCCGGCGGAGCGGCTTTCGGCGCTCGCGTTCGCGCACCTTCCGGCGCTCGCGCGCCGCGCCCGGGCCATCCTCTCGCGAAATCGCGACCTCTGGTCGAGGTTCCTCCGCGAGCGCCCCGAGCTCGCGTGCGTTCCGGCGGACGCGAGCATCGCGTTTCCCCGCTTCGCGGATGCCCGCGACGCGTCGGGGTTCGCCGCGCGATTGTTCGAGCGCCACGGCGTGGCGGTCGCTCCGGGATCCTTCTTCGGAGCGCCGGAGCACTTCCGGATCTCTCTCGGAGGCGAACCCGGGAAGTTCGCGCGCGGATTGGAGGCGATGGCGCGAGAGATCTCAAACTCTCAGACGGGACCGTCTGGGGTGACGGGCCAGCGGTGAGGCCAAAGAAAAGAAGAAGAGAACTGGAAGACGAAGAGGGGGTCCGACTGCCGCCTTCCCCCCCCGGGCCTACCCCGCGTTGCGCGGCGCGCTTTCCCGCCGCGTTCTCGCGGCCACCACGACGTAGTCGGACATGAGCTCGCCCGCGGCCATCAGGGAGCGCTCGCGCTCGCAGAGGCCGCGAAGGATTTCGTCGTCCGCCGGATTTCCCTCCTCGAAATTGAGGACCAGCTCGAGGAGAAGGGGCGAAGAGCATGAGCCGGATCCACGGCGTCCTGACGAACCAGCCGAGCCGGAACAGGAACGGGTCGCGTTCGGCGGGTCGATGGTCGGCGCCCTCCCCGTCAAGGACGGCGCCGCGAATTTCCGTTTTTTTCGCGCGACGCCGCACGCCTTACTCCCACTCGATCGTGGCCGGGGGCTTCGAAGTGATGTCGTACACCACGCGGTTCACGCCGCGCACCTGCCTCACCACGCGGGTAGCGATCGCGTCGAGCACGTCATGCGGCATGCGAAACCAGTCCGCGGTCATGAAATCGCTCGTCTGAACGGCCCGCACCGCGACAACGAACTCGTGCGTCCGGTTGTCACCCATGACTCCGACGGAGCGAACGGGAAGCAGCACCGCGAACGCCTGGGAGATTGCGTCGTAAAGGCCCGCTCTCCGGATCTCGTCCAGCACGATCTCATCCGCCTGCTGGAGGATCGCGACTTTCTCGCGCGACACCTCGCCCGGAATGCGGACGGCGAGGCCGGGCCCGGGAAACGGGTGGCGGGCCAGGAATTCCCGCGGCAGACCCATCTCGGCGCCGAGGAGCCGGACCTCGTCCTTGAAGAGCTCCCGCAATGGCTCGATCAGCCGGAAGCCGAGCTTCTCCGGCAGGCCCCCCACGTTGTGGTGGGTCTTGATGACCGCCGAAGGACCCTTGATGGAAATCGATTCGATGACGTCCGGGTAGAGCGTTCCCTGCGCGAGGTACCGCGCGTCCGGGATGCTCTTCGCTTCGCGCTCGAACACCTCGATGAAACTCCGGCCGATGATCTTCCGCTTCTCCTCCGGGTCGGTGACGCCTGCGAGCCGCCCGAAAAAAAGCTCCGCGGCGTCGACCGCGTGCACCGCGATGCCGAGCCGACCGAACGCCTCGACGACCTGGGCCGTCTCGTGCGCTCGCATCAGGCCGTGGTCGACCAGGATGGGATGCACGCGGTCGCCGAGCGCCTCCCGGAGAAGGAGCGCGGTCACCGACGAGTCCACCCCGCCCGACAGGGCGCAGATCACCGCTCCATCGGGAGCCTGACGCCGGATCTCTTCCACTTTGTCCTGCCGGAAGGACGCCATGCTCCAGTCCGGCGGGACGCCGCAGATCCGGAAGAGAAAGTTCTGAAGAATCGCGGTCCCGTTCTCCGTGTGCCGCACCTCGGGATGGAACTGGAGCCCGTAGAGCCGGCGCGCCGGGCTTTCGAAACCCGCGATTGCCGCCTCCGGGGTCGACGCGATCACCCGGGCTCCCTCCGGCGCGCGCGTAACAGAATCGCCGTGGCTCATCCACACGGTCTGCCCTTCCTCGAGCCCGTGGAAGAGCTCGGAATCGGGCTTCACCCTCGCACTGGCGCGGCCGTACTCGCGTCCATGGCCGCCCCGAACTTCTCCGCCCGCGGTCTGCGCCATCCACTGCATCCCGTAGCAGAGCCCGAGCACGGGGACGCCGAGCTCGAGGAGCCCCGCGGCGGGAACGGGCGCGCCTTCCTCGTAGACGCTCTGCGGGCCGCCGGAGAGGATGACGCCCGCCGGATTCCACCGGGCGATCTCCGCCGACGGGGTGTCCGGCGGAAGGACCACCGAAAAGACGCGCGCGTCCCGGATCCTTCTCGCGATCAGCTGTGTGTACTGGCCTCCGAAGTCGAGGACGACGATCGCCGCGGGCGGCTTCACGTCGGGTCGCTCCGTCGCAGCAGCACGAGCGGAGCGGCGAGGATTGCCGCGGGAATGAGGGCGAGAGCCGCTGCGCCATAAGGCGCGAACGCGACGAGGAGCGGCGCGACGAGAGCCCCGGGCGCCAGCCGCGACGCCAGCCGGTCCCCCTCCCACACGAGAACGGCGCTCGAGAGCAGGAACGTCGCCGCGTAGACCGGATGGAACGCGCGCCGGTACGCCGACGCGGTCCGCGGTCCGGGACGGCCGAACAGGCCGCGTTCCGCGAGCGCCACAAACAGGATGAAGAGGAGCGCGATCAGATACGTCGGGACGAAGAAGAGGAGCGACTGTTCGACGAAACGCCCCTCCGGCGTTCCGGCGACGACCGCGCCGCCTCCCCACTGCTCGAAAAACGGATAGGTGCCGAAGCCCGGGTCCTGGTGCCCGTGCGTCACGAGGAAGATCACCACTCCGAGCAGAAAGGAGGACGGCAGCAGGAGCGCGGCCTGGCGGAAGAAACTCACGGGCGGATCATCTTAACCCGCCTGTCCGCGAGAACCCAGCCCGCGCGCTGTCCTTCGCGCGTGTCGTGTTGGTCCCAGAGGTCCGCCCGTACAATCGGCTCCCGGTGACCGTGCGCAAATCGACGCGAATCTGGCTGATCCTCTTCGGGGTCTCCCTCGCCGCGGCGATTGTCGCCGGGCAGGTGACGTCACCGGGCTGCGCGCGCACCATCGCGATCAGCATCGCGTGTCTGGCGGGGGGCGTGCTCCTCTTCCGGGCCGTCGTCTTCGCGTTTCGCGCGATCGCCCGCAAGCTCACGCTGCGGCTGGCTTTCTCCTACTTCCTCATTGGAATCGTCCCGATTCCGCTGCTCGCCGCGCTCCTGTTCGCGGGGGTGTACCTGGTGGCGCACCAGATCGTGGCCACGCGGGTCCACGGTGAAGCCCTGGCGGCCGGGCGCGAGGCCGTCGCCTCGGGCGAGTCATTTCCGTCTTTCTCCGTAGACCGGAGCGGCCGCGTCGTCCGGTCCGAGGTCGGCTGGCTTTTTCCCGGAGCGCAGGCTCCCTGGGCGGTCAATCTGTCGGGGCCGCGCTCTATCATCGCGGGCGATCAGGGCTGGCTCGCCGTGCCCGCCGCTCGACAGGGCGACCGCGGGGTCCGTCTCATCCTCCTGACGGACCCGGCGAAGAAATGGGCGCGGCGGATTTCGGACGCGACCGGCTACGACGTCACGATCGAGGCGGGCACCTCCCGCTCCGGCCGCGGATTCAACATCGACTTTTCGCACGGCGGTTCGGAGGATAAGAAGGATCTCCCGGAGCCGGCCGGAGCATCGAAAGCGCCGCCTCCGGTTTCAGCGGGGAGGCAACCGGTGGTCCCGGAGGCGCGGGAAAGAGGAAGCGAGAGACGGGAGCCAGCCTGGCTCGACCGAAAATGGGTCGCGGGCGTCTACGTCGACCGGGCGGTCGCGGCGTTTGCGCCCGAGCGCAACCGCCGCAACGTCGTGCTTTTCCTCGGACAGACCTCCCCTCGCGCTCTGGCGAGCCAGCTCTTCGCCCAGGGGGTTCCGGAGATCGGACGCCTCTTCTGGGGCATCTTCGGAGGTCTGGCAGCCCTCCTTCTCGTGGTGTACCTCGCGGCGCTCGCGATCGCGTTTATTCTCGTTGGATCCATCACCCGCAACGTCAATCGCTTAACCCGCGCGTCGCAGGCGATCGCCCGCGGCGAGTTCTCGGTGCGCGTGCACTCACGCTCCCGCAACCAGATTGGCGATCTCGCGCGCTCCTTTGACAGCATGGCCGAGTCGATCGAGGGGCTGCTCGTCGAAACGGCGAAGAAAGAGCGGCTGGAATCTGAGATCGCGATCGCCCGCACGCTCCAACAGAAACTGCTTCCCGCACCAGGCGCGACGCTGCCGGGGCTGTTGCTTTCCGCGCGCTTCGAGCCCCTGGCGGAAATCGGGGGCGACTACTACGACTATGCCCGGCTGCCGGACGGACGCAGCGCCGTCGCGATCGGCGACGTGTCGGGCCACGGCCTCTCGACCGGCCTTCTCGTGGCCATGGCCAAGGCGGGACTCTCGACACTGCTCGAATCCGGACTCGACGGGACGCCGTTGTTCATCAAGTTAAACGAGCTCATCCACAGGTCGACGGATTCCCGCAACTACATGACGCTTGCGTTTCTCGCCTGCGATCCAGCCACCGGAAAGGCCACCCTGACGAATGCCGGCCAGCTCGCTCCGTACCGGCTCTCCGGCGGGACCGTCGAAAGCCTCTCGTTCCCCTCGTTCCCCCTCGGGATCTCACCCCGCTCGGACTTTCCGACGAGCCGGTTCGACCTCCTGCCCGGAGACCGGCTCGTTTTCCTGACCGACGGCATCATCGAAGCGACGAATTCTTCCGGCGACCCTTTCGGATTCGAGCGCCTCGAGGCGCTGCTGCAGGCGGAGGTCGATTCCGACCCGGCGCGGCTGCAGGAGGCAATTCTCTCCGCAGTGGCCGCTCACGCGGACGGCCACCCCGCGGAAGACGATCGCACGCTCGTGGTCGTTCGGGTGGAGCAGGACGAGCGGACCGCTGACCCGCTGACCGGCTGACCGGCTGACCCGCTCCCCTTCCCTCAGCGCCAGCGCCCCTCGACCGGGAACCAGCCTCGCCGGTTGTGTCTCCCTGCGGCCGTCCATCGAGCGCGCGCGGACCCGCGGTTCCGCGTGCTGCGCTCGAAACGGCCGGGGCACCCGGACATCGCTGACACCGTCCCACCGGTAGAAGCCCCGGAGCCGGACGTGGTCGGGTCGGCGGGCGCAGACGCAGCCGTGCGGGCATCCGACCAGCGTCGGCAGGGCCGCCGCTAGCGCCTCAGCGCCTCAGCGCCAGTGTCCGTTGCGCCAGTACCATCCGTGCCGGGAGTGAACCCAACGGCCCTGGACCCAGCCGGCCCTGGCCCGCGGTGCCCGCCGCCAGGTCCCGGGCACCCAAGCGTAGCTTCGGCCATCCCACCGGTGATATCCGCCCACCCAGGCGTGCCCCCGGCCCGGGGCGGCCGGCCGCACTTCGGAGACAGGCGGCGGGGGCGGCGCGTGGACCCAGACGCGGGGCGCCGCGGACCCCGGCGCGGGAGCGAGGAGAAGGGTGCCCGAAAAAAGAGCGGCGATACCCAAGGCGCGCCATCGTGTGTCCATGAAGTCCTCCTTTTTGCCCCTGCGTATTGGACGCAGAGGTGGCCGGACAGTTGACTTGCAAAGGAGAGGCCCAAACGTCGCCTCCGCTCGCTCCGGGACGTCCCTCGCTCCGGCTCCCGCCCCGAGCCTCCTCCCTGCCTTCGGTCGGGAGACTCCTCGGGACCCAGGGGCGCGGCTCTGATCCCTTTTCTACCGGGAACCTTACAATCACGCGCCCCCGCCAGGACGAGCGACAGGAGACATCGCCGCATGCCAGAGACTCCCGTCCGCTCGAACGCGGCCATCGCGGTCACGGGATTGACCAAACGGTTCGGTGACGTGGCGGCGGTCGACGGGCTTTCGTTTTCGGTCCATGCCGGGGAGATCTTCGGACTGCTTGGCGCCAACGGCGCCGGGAAGACCACCACCATTCAGCTGCTCCTCGGGCTGACAACTCCCACGGCGGGGGACGTGCGGGTTCTCGGGCTTTCGATGCCTTCGGACCGGCTCGAGATCCTGCAGCGCGTGAATTTCTCCTCCGCTTACATTTCACTGCCGTCGAACCTGACGGTGCGGCAGAACCTCCGGGTTTTCGGCGGCCTCTACGGAGTGCGCGGAGTCTCTGAGAAGATCGACGCGCTGCTGGAGCTCTTTGAAGTGTCCGATTCGGCGAACAAGGCCACGGGCGCCCTCTCCTCCGGCCAGTTGACGCGGGTCAATCTCTGCAAAGCATTCTTGAACGATCCGGAAGTGCTTTTCTTAGACGAGCCGACCGCGAGCCTCGACCCCGACATCGCCGACAAGGTCCGCACCGCGCTCCAGAAACTGCAGCGCGAGCGCGGCGTCACGATCGTCTACACATCCCACAACATGCGGGAGGTCGAGGTCCTTTGCGACCGCGTGCTTTTCCTGGCGCACGGGCGGGCCGTCGCGCAAGGCACGCCGCGGGAAGTCCTGTCGCGCGCGCAGAGCGACTCCTTGGAAGACGTCTTCATCGCCATCGCGCGCGATGGAAGCGCGACCGAGCCGCCCGCGTGATTTCCCGCATCGGCGCTCTCCTCCTGCGCTATCTCTACCTGTACCGGAGAAGCACGGCCCGGCTCATGGGGGTCCTGTTCTGGCCCGTCATGGACCTGCTCGTCTGGGGGTTCCTGACCTCGTATCTCGAGAAAATCGCGGCGCCGCGCGGCGTCACGTTTCTGCTCGGCGCGGTCATCTTCTGGGACATTTTCTACAGCGCTCAGCAGGCGATCACTCTCTCGATCACCGAGGACATCTGGGCGCGAAACATCCTGAACGTCTTCGTCGCGCCGGTGCGGACCTGGGAGCTCTTGGTCGCCACGTCGCTGGTCGGCGTCCTGCGCGCGACGGTGTCCGCCGGCGTTCTGGCGATCCTGGCGCGGATCTTCTACGGCTTTCCCCTGTTCGCGATCGGCCTCCCCCTCCTGCCGTTCTATTTCTCTCTCCTCCTCTTCGGATGGGCCATGGGGATGTTCACGATGGCGCTGGTGCTGCGGTTCGGACAGGCAGCGGAGGCGCTGATCTGGGGAATCCCGTTTCTCATTCAGCCGCTGTCGGCGGTCTTCTATCCCG
>JBBQDF010000112.1:0-8013 GCA_038319475.1 Thermoanaerobaculia bacterium | reverse complement strand
AGGCCCTCGAGCTTCGGTTGCGCCGTGAAGATCAGCGATCCCTTTTTCGCCGTGCGGTCCCACTTGTACCAGGAGACGGGCCCGCGGTCGGACGAGAACGCGACGAGCCACGCATCGTCGGCGGCGGTGCGGTTCACGACGGTGAAATCGCCCGAATTCAGCTTCGCGATCGCGTCGAAGTCCGCCCGGATCGAAGGATCCAGAACCTTCCACGCGGACCGTCCGGGCTCGAACGAGACCGCCTGCACGACGTGCGACTTCGGGTGAATGAGCACGTTGCCCGCGTCGACCTCCGGCGAGGCGGCGAGAACCGTCTCGGCGCCGGTCGCGAGGTCGCGGGAAACCAGCCGCGCGGTGTCGCTGCCCGCGGACGTCTTCAGGTACGCGGATTTTCCATCCTGGGAGAAATCCTCGAAGCCGAGAATCTCCTCCGGCCCCACTTTCAGGAGCGATTTCCACGGCGATTTCGCGTCGTCCCGGATCCGGATCTCCGTCCCGCCGTCCGGAGTCTGGACCTGCGCGGCCCGAACCTGGAACTTCGCGTCGGAGCCCCAACCGCCGACATCGCCCGGGTTCTCCGTGTCGAGCGCGAGGGCGCCGGTCGCGAGATTCAGCCGGTGGACGTCCATCGCCTGGCGGTTTCGAAGGTTCATCGTGAGCAGGAGCTCGTCCGGGAAATCCGGGTTGATGTCTTCGACGCTCGCGCGAACTCCCTGAAACGGCGTGTAGTCTCGAACGTTGCCGGAGGCGAGGTCGACGCCGAACACGTGGAAGTTCTCGTCCCCGTCGTTGTCCTGGAGATACAGAAGAGTCTTGTTGTTCTGGGCCCAGAAGTACTGGCGGACGCCTCTCTTTTTGTCGGCCGTGACCATCTTCTCGTCGTCCTTGCCGACCGTCCTGACCCACACTTGGAGGACGTTTTTCTTGTCGGGCGCGACCCAGGCGAGGCGCTGGCCGTCGGGCGACAACCGGGGCTGGCTCCGCACGGGATTCCCGAACAGGACCTCGCGCGGAATGACGGGGGGCAGCTCCGCCCGAAGCGCGCCGGGAGCGGCGACCAGCGTGACAAGGATGAGACCGCGCAGGGATTTCCACAGAGCCGCTTTGAGCATGCGAAGAAGCCTCCTGTTCGGGAGAGTACGTCGAATCCGCCGTTCTGTTCCTCCGGCGGCGTCCAGCCGCTCGCTCCGGCGCTTCCTATCGCCGGCAGCGTCGAGGTCTACCGCCCTCCGCCGGGCGTCTTTCCCGCCTCGATCGTGTAGAGCAGGTCGCCAGCGTTCTCGGCCCCGGTCTCGGCCGACACGGACCACTTGCGCGAGAGGATGTAGCGGATGCGCAGGGTGCTCACGGGCTGGAAGAGGCCGAGGCCGTACTCGACGTAGAGCTTCGGAGAAAGATATTTTCCGACCACCAGCGACGCTTCCTGAAGGCCGCCCTTGGTTTCGATGCGCGCGGTCTCGAATCCGAAGCGCGCCGCGATCTTTTTTCCGAGAAGGTTGCCTCCCTTGATTCCGAGCGACGTCGCGGCGTTGGCGACGAGATTTCCCTCCTGCGCGCTCGCGTCTCCCAGGCGGTGACCGAGCAGCAGGTACGCGAGCGCGTCCGTCTGGCTCATGGACGGGTCGGAGTAGAGCGTCACCTCCGGGTTGCGGACCGTCCCCTTGACGTTGACGCCGGCCGTCGTGCCGTCGTCCGCCTTGCGGAACGCCCGCAGGTCGACTCCCGGATTGCCGATCGGACCGCCGGCGAACACGATGCGTCCGTGCTCGACCGTGAGGTCCTGCCCGTACGCCTTGTACGTCCCGCTCGCGATCTGGAGCTCGCCCGTCGCGGAGGTCGGTTTGCCGGGGAGGTCCAGCGCGAGAACGCTCCCGGTGATGCGTCCCTCGAACCCTTCCGCTTTGATGTTCACGCGGTCGCCCAGAATCAGCCGGACGCGCGCCTCGATCGATCGCGTCGTCTTCTTCCGCGCCGCCGCCTCTTCCTCGGTCGAACGGCCGACGAAGACCACGTCGCGCGAGACCGCGATCGTTGCGAATTTCCTGACGTACTCGACGCGCGTCTCGGGGACCTGCACGTCGCCCGTCACGGTGATGCGATCCCCGGTGGCGGCGATCGTCACATCCGGCGAGACCCAGACCTTGCGGTCCGATGTCGCGACCGCCGCAAACCGGCGGCCCGCAATGTGGAGGGTGGCCGGCGTCGCGGCGGAGGGCTGAAGCGGCGTCTGGCCGGTCAGCTTCAGCGTGCCTTCTCCGGACCGGACCTGCCCGTCCAGCCGCAGAAGCGGGCCGCCGTCGCTGACCGCCGCCAGAGCGATCTCGCGAAGCTGGAGGCCGTACTCCGGCAGATCCGCCTGCGCGCCCGTCAGCGCCGCCTGGCCTCGTATCCGGGGAGCACCGAACGTGCCGTCAAACGCGAGGTCCGCGCGAAACGCTCCCCGAAGGTTTTCCACCGAGGAGACGAACGCGCGCGCAAAGGCGATGTCGGGGAGACTCGCGGTGAACCGCCCGGTGACCCGCTGCGCCGCGGAGGTCACACCGCGCGCGTTGTAGTCCGGAAGCGCGACGTCGCCAGAGAGCGTCCCTCCGGCGCCGAGGCCGAGGCCCACCCGGGCCGTCGCGCCCTTCGGACCGGCGCGGAACTCCAGACGCGCATCGCGGTACGGAAAGGCGGCGCGGTCTCCCGTGGCGGTCTTGTATTCGATCTGCCCCGGTCCCGGCCGCATGTCCACGAGTGCTTCCACGGCGCCGCCGCGAGAGAACGCCGCGGCCGCTTTGCCGTTCAGGTTTCCGGTCAGCGTGACGTCCGCGGGAAGCCACGGCTTCAACAGCGCCAGAGGCAGGGCGTCGATCGCGGCGTGGGCCTCCGACCGGCCTGCCTTCGCCCACGATCCCGCGAGCGTGAGGCGGCCTCCCGTGCGCCCGGCCCACGAAAAATTCTCCAGCCTCGCCCCCTCCTGCGAGGCGGCGAGGCCGGCGGGATGGTCGAGCGCGCCCGACAGGGCCTTCGACGTCAGGTCGAGCCTGGTGATCCGCCCCTGCCACGGTCTGCCGGAGAGCGAGGCGCCCGCTCGCGGCGGCGGGGCGAGCCCTCCCGACGCGGCAACCGCGAGGGTTGTTTCCGGCGCTGCGACATCCAGCGTGATGTCGTGGCGCGCGAGAGTGCCGCGGCCGGCGACGGTGACGGTATCGGCGGAGCGGCCCGGCGCCAGGACCACTCCCTGCGCGCGCAGGTCCAGACGCGAGGGGCTCTCCGGGCGCAGGTCGACGTCCGCATCGAGATGCAGCCGGCCGATCTGCCGCTCCCCCTGCGCCAGGGACTTTCCGTCCGCGGCCAGGCGTACGCGCGGTGTCTCCAGCGGCCCCGTCACGGACCCACTGGCGGAGAGCGCGCCTCTCGCGCCGACCACGAGAAGTCCCAGGTTGGGAGCCGACGCGCGAAAATTGAGGTCGAACGTTTCGGCGATTCGCCCGGACGCTTCGATCTTCGCCGTCGCCACGGTGAAGGCGGCGCGGGGGAGCACGATCCGATTGCCGGAGAACTGCGCGAGCGCGGTTCCCGTGACCGGCTGCCCCCGGAAAGTGCCAGAGACCTCCAGAATTTCGGCTTCGCCCGCCGGCCCTCCGCGCTCGAGCGTCCCTCGGGTGCGCGCGGCGAACGCGAGGCGGCCCGGCGCGTCCTTCACCATCTCACCCGGATTCAATGCGTCGCCGCGGAGAGCCAGATTCCAGCCGAGCACCGGCTTCCAGAAGAGAGACCCGCTCGCGGAGAACGTGCCTCCGAGAACTTTTCCGGCAAGGCTCGCGATCTGGAGCCGCTCCGCCGTGCCGCGGCCGGTCAGCTTCCAGGTCCCCGGAGGGACTCCGGCGCCGCGCACGTCCGCGGTGGCGCTCACCGCGTAGTCCTTCGCGGTCCCGCGGACGCGCAGCTCGCCCCGTGAGCTTGCGACCGAGGCGGGACCTTGCAGCGGCCACACGAGACGCGTCCATTTCGCGCCCAGATCAAAGCGCGTTACGGCGTCCGCCATCGTGACGGTGCCGGAGACGCGAGCCGACGAGCCTTCCGACAGGCGCAGGTCGAGGCGCGTCACCCGGATTTCCTCGCCGCGCCGCGAGAGCTCGAACGACGTTTCCACGCGGCCGAGATTGGCCACGTCGGTCTCGACGCGCGCCTGACCCGTCGCCGTCAGGGCCGCGAGCGCTCCTTCCGCATGGATGGACCCGGTCACCACGGCCGCGGGCGCGTCGGCGCTCAGGCGGCGGATGTCCACCTGATCGAGGCGGAGGTCGCCGGACAATCGGAGGTCCCGCATCGGCTGGAAGAGAGTCGCCTCGAGCCCGATCCGCGCGGGCTCGGAAAGCCGCTGCGCCACCCGGAGCCGCTCGAGCGTCCCGGTGAGCCGTCCCTCTCCGGAGTATCGGGGCATCCCGGCTGGCTGCAGCGTCCAGCGCGTCGCGAGATCCACCGGATAGTCTTTCTGCGGCTGCAGGGTCCCCGATACGTCGCCGGAGAACGTCGGCCCGCGGACGGCGAGATGGTCCACCCGGACGGCGTCTCGAACGACGCTCGTCGCGAGCGTGACGGAATCCAGTCGGAACGGCGGCCCCGGTTTCTCCGACGTCATCTCGATGTCTTCGATGACGGCCTCCCGCACGACGATGTTGACCGGCAGGTGAACGTCGGGAAGCCGCTCGCGCTCCTTCTTTTCGGGAGTCGGCGAGGTGCGCACGCGGACGCCGCGGGCGTGGAGCGAGACGATGTCGAGCCGGCGGCGCAGCAGCGCTCCGAGGCGCCAGTCGATCCTGGCGGTCTGGATGGTGACGGTGAGCGCGGGCGTTTTCCACGTGAGCCCTCGAAGCGTCAGAGGTCCCCGGATCGGCCCTTCGACGCTTTCGACCGCGAGGGAGCCCTTCATCGCCGATCCGGCGAGCGCGACGACGCGGCGCGCGCCCGCGGCGGTCGTGAGCGCCCACCAGAGCACGCCGGCCAGAAGGAGGAGGAGAGCGCCCGCGCCGATCCCCGCGCGGAGGAGGATTTTCTTCTTCACCGATCCTCGTTCACAGATCCGGTCCGATGTTCACGTGGAGCTTCACGCCGCGGGACGGGGCATCGAAACCGTAGCCGCCGTCGATGCGAACGGGGCCGATGGGAGAGATCCACCGGACCCCGATGCCGGCTCCCTTCTTGAAATTGCTTCCGAACGTGTTCGCCGCGGTGCCGGCGTCGACGAAGGCGGCGACTCCCCACTTCGGCCGGAAGCGGTGCTCGAACTCGATGCTCCCGAGTGTCAGTACCTTTCCGCCGATGACGTGTCCCTGCTCGTCGGCCGGGCCGATGCGCTGGTACCCGTATCCGCGGACGCTCTGGTCGCCGCCCGCAAAGAACCGGTAGATCGGCGGCAGTTGCCGGAACTGGCTGGTCACCGTGTCGCCAACTTCCCCGCGGAAGATGAGGCGATTTCCGATGTTCAGGCTCCGGATGTACTTGCCGCTCACGTCCGCCTGGAGAAAGGTGGCATTCGAGAGGACGCCCTTCGCCGCTCCCTGCAGCAGAAGCCTCACGCGATATCCGTTCCTGGTGTCGATGCGGTCATCCGCGATGACGCGCTCAAAGCTCGAAGCGGGGACCAGGAGGCTCGAGGTCCCCTTGTCCACTCCGATCGTGTACGTCTCGCGGTGGTAGAAGAGCGAGAGCGATTCGCGCCAGCCCCACCTCGTCTGCGAGCGGTCCGCACCGGCGACGAACGCGCGCGTGTTGCTCGTCGCGGGATTCAAGTGCGCGTATCCGACCGACAGCGTCACGACGTCGGTCCGCGGGAACGGCCCCGGGATCTGATAACGGGCGGCGACGCTCTGTTCGATCGCCGAGAGGCGCAGGGTCGCGTCCGCGTGGTCGCCGTGCCGGTTCACGCGTCGGAAGAGCATCCTCGCTGTCCCGCGGGGGCCCGTGTCCGTGCCGTACCCGGCCCCGAACTCGTATCGGCGGGGCTTCGCCGCCACGAGCGTGACGACGATCGGGACCTCGAGCCCCTGAGCCTGATCCCTCGCCGGGACCACCTCGACGCGGCGGAAGTACGGCGCGCTCGAAAGCCCGTTCTGGAGCTCGAGCAGTTTCTGGACGTTCAGCGGCTCTCCCTGTTTCCAGGTGACGTATCCCTCGATAACCCTGGGATCCAGAAAGTTCTGGTCGAAGCGAACCGGGCCGAAGAGATAGCGAGGCCCCGTGTCGTAGTGAAGCACCACGTCGGCGGTGTACCGCGCGAGATCCACCCGGATGGCGTTTTCGCGGAAGGCGGCGTCCAGATAGCCGTTCTCCGCGGCCGCGCTCTCGATGGCCTCCTTCCCGCGCTCGTACGCGGGCGAGACGACGACGTCGCCCTCGTGCAGCGGGAAGCCGGCGGAGGCAACGCGGAACGGCGGCTCCTGCGCTCCGGCGCCGGTGATCTGAAGATCGAGAGACGTGACGCGCAAAGCGGGACCCGGATCGACGCGGTAGAGGGCGGTCCATGTGTCGCCTTCGTGCGTGAGACTCGCGTCGACCGTGGGTTGGTAGTAGCCGAATGGCTCGAGCGCGCGGCGAATCTCGTCCGGGGCGTCCCTGTGCAGCTTCAGGATCCGGCCCTCGGTCAGGTCCTTCGACTTTCGGGCGTCCTCGATCGAGAGGATCGAGAGGACGTTCTGCTTCAGGTCGCTCCCCTTGAGGCTGTAGTTTTCGAGCACGCCCCCGAGCGCGCCCCCGAGCCCTTCGACGTTCACCTTCAGCTTCGGGGCAGAGGCGCCGCGTGCCGCCTGCGCGGCGGCAAACGTCATGAGGACGGCGAGCGTCCACTTTCCCGCGGGGGAGCCGCTCACGAGCCCTTCTCTCCGATCTCCTCGCGCACTTCCCGGACCCGTTTGGCTCCGGGCGTCGTCTCCGGGCGCGAGCCGAGGACGGTCGCCGCGTGGGCGCGCGTGAACTCGGCGCCCAGCAGGAGGACGGACGTCGCGTAGTACACCCACAGGAGAATCACAACGAGGGCGCCGGCCGTGCCGTACGGCGACGCGACGGCGGTGTGTCCGATGTAGAGCCCAAAGAGCCACTTGCCGGCCTGGAACGCGATCGACGCGGTCACAGCGCCAAGGGCGACGTCCTTCCAGGCGATCTCGCGATCGGGAAGGATGCGGTAAATCATCGCGAAGAGGACGCTGAAGATGAGGAAGGTCACGCCGATGTTCACCGTCTGCAGAACGGACGGCGACACGGTCCACCGGAGGGCAATCCAGTCCTGGAGGCCCGCGATCGCCGCGGACAAGGCGAGCGAAACGAGCAGCAGGAATCCGAATCCGAGAAGGACGGCAAAGGAGACGAGCCGCTTTCTTACGAGTGTCGCAATGACATGCCCCTTGCGCGGCGCGACTTCCCACACGCGATTCAACGAGCTCTGGAGCTGAACGAACAGGGCGGTGGCGCCGAGGAGAACGGCAACTCCGCCGAGAAGGGCGGCAAGGCCCTGCTTGTGGTCGCGGGCGACGCGCTGCAGAATCGACTGCACCATCCGCGCCTGGTCGGCTCCCATGAGGCTTCCGAACTGCCGCACGACCTGTCCCCGGACCGCGTCCGCCCCGAAAACCGCGCTCGCCACCGCCATCGTGACGACGAGCACCGGGGCCAGGGAGAACAGCATGTAGAAGGAGAGCGCGGCGCTTTCCGTCAGGCAGCGGTGCTCACCCGAGCTTTTCCACGTCCGGATGAGCACCTTTTTCCAGAGAGACAGCTTCTGCTTCACGGTGTCAGGGCGTTGCATTCGGAGAGAGTCGCAACGCCGCCCGATGCGTCTTTATTCGCGCGACTCCGGACCTTCGCGCTTCAGCTCTCCCCCGACGGAGCCTCGGCGTGGACGAGCTCCTGCTTCCGGTTGGGCGGCCGCCGGGTCTCCTGCTCGAGCCCCGGACGTTCCCGCTTTTCAAACGGCGGGAGCTTCACAGGACGGCCGGTTGCCGCCGAACGGTGGAGCGCGCGGATGACCCGGAC
>JBBQDF010000111.1:0-8044 GCA_038319475.1 Thermoanaerobaculia bacterium | reverse complement strand
GGCGGTCTCCGCGGCTGGAATCGCCGGAGAAGCCGAGTTGAGCGCGAGCTTCGCCGCGATCACCTTCTCGGACGTGAAGCGGGGCGTACGGTGCACGGGCACGAACGCGCGGATCAGCGGGCGCAAGACGGGGGGTCCGGTGACTGTCCAGAACACGTTCGGGGCGGTCGAGTTGTCCGAGATCGGCGGCGCGGTCGACGTGCAGAACTCGAATGGCAAGGTGAGGCTGCGCGAGGTCCGGGGCGGCGCGGTCGTCCGAAACCGGTTCGGTGACATCGACGCGGCGGGCATCGCGGGGGACGCGACGGTCATCGGCGGCAACGCGCCCGTGACGCTCGCCAACATCGACGGGGCGGTCGACGCGCGGAACTCGTTCGGCGCGGTCTCGATCACCCGCGCGAAGAAGGGGGTCAAGGTGAACTCGGGCAACGGGGGGGTCTCGATCTCCGACGCGGGGGGCTCGACCTTCGTGAAGACGAGCTTCGGCCTGGTCGAGGCAACCAGAATCTCGGGGGACCTGACCGTGGAAAATTCGAACGGGGCCGTCCGGGCCAGCGACGTGCGCGGGGTTGCGAACGTCCGGACGTCTTTTTCCCCGGTCACGCTCGAAGGCGTGACGGGCGCGGTGGAGGTCGACAACCAGAACGGGTCCGTCGAGCTCCGGGACCTCGCCGCGGGGGGGAAATCCTGCAGCCGCGTCGCGGTAAAGACCTCGTTTGCCCCTGTCCGGATCGCGCTTTCAGACGGCGGAGGGTACGCAGTGAACGCCCGGACCTCGTTCGGGAAGATCAACACCGAACTTCCCCTGACCGTGTCGGGGGGCGTGAGCGCCGACTCTCTTCAGGGGCGGATCGGCGACGGACGCTGCGAGGTCACCGTGACCGACACGAACGGAAATATCGACCTGGTGAAGCAGGGGAGGCGGTAAGAAGCTGTCGGCTTTCAGCACTCAGCTGTCAGCTCCGAAGTTTGAAGCGGATCGAGTTGACCGCGGAGTACCGCGGCCGCCTCGCTCCCGTTGGTCGCGGCTCACCAGGCGGCTGCAGCGGCGCGGGCCTGCTCCCGCCCGGGAGCGGCCAGCGCACTGGGATTCCACCCGCCACGTGGTTGACATAAACTACGACTCCCGCGGAAAACCGCGCGGGCGGCTCGTCGTCCTGCCAAGGAAGCCCGCCGGAGGGATCGCAATGGCCGATGCGAAGCAGTCGAAGTGGCGCTTGCGTGGCGTACGTGTCGTGCATTCCTATGAGCTCGACGTCAACACGCCGCAGACGCCGGGGATGAATCGCGCCGCGGCCATCACGGCGGCGCGCGCCGGCGCGGAGAAGCTGTGGGCGGGCACTGTCGTCATCCATCCCAAAGCGAAAACCGGGGCGCATCACCATGGCCCGGTCGAGAGCGTCATCTACGTGGTCACCGGCCAAGCGCGCATGAAATGGGGTGACCGGCTCGAGTTCACTGCTGAAGCCGGTCCGGGCGATTTCATCTACGTGCCCCCCTTCGTACCCCACCAGGAAATCAACGCGAGCGACGAGCAGGCGCTTTCGTGCGTTCTGGTGCGAAGCGGCCAGGATCCGGTGGTCGTGAATCTCGACATACCCGCGGCGGAGCCCAATCCGGAGCAGGTCCATTGGGTCGACAACATTCATCCCCTGCCGAAATCATGAGCGAGGTTTATATGCGGGCAGCCGTGAGCTGCAGAATCAATTCGGCACGCGAAAGCTCGCTGACCGGCTCGAGCGATTCTGTCACGCTGGCGTTGCCCAACTACCACCGGTGAAACGCGGGATGACCCTCGGAAACGGCGACGAAAGTTCCGCGGCATGTGGCCGTGATTTTTCCGTTCGCCTCCAGGCTCGCTTCGACGGTGGCTCGATCCGCCGACGAGTCGACGACTCGCGCCCGCAGCTTGAGCAGAGCGTCCATCGGTGTCGGGCGCTTCAGGACGACGTGAAAGTCGGCCGTGACGGTGCACGGCGGTGTCGGAGAACCCGATTTCTGCTGAAGGTGATGCGTGGCCGCCCAGTTGCTGTGGCAGTCGAGAAGCGCCCCGCAGATCCCGCCGTTCAAGACCCCCTCGAATGCCTGGTGGTGCGGTTGCGGACGCCAGTCGCACACGACCTCTTCTCCGTCGACGAAGCTCCGGATCCTGAGTCCCTTTTCGTTGGCGGGCCCGCACCCGAAGCAGCGATTCTCCGGGGCCCATTCCTCCTGAAGGCTCTTCATGGGTCGATGCGCATGACTCGAGCGTATCAGCGGCTCTTCGCGTCCCGCGGCCAGAATGCGTACAGGAAAAATGGAAGAAAGATGGCCACCTCGGATGCCATCACGAACGCGCCGCGTTCCGACAGCATGCCGAGCCCGATCGGCGCCACGGGGATGGGACGCCAGGGCGCGAAGAAGCGGCGGTTCGAAAAAGGCCAGAGCAGCGCGACTCCGAGGCCCCCGTCCGTCAGGGTGTCCAGAAGGCCGTGGCTTGCGGCGACCGCCGCTCCGACTACGGACGCGCGGCGGAAGGAGAGTCCCGCTCCCCGCCCGGCGATTCCACAGAGCACTCCGGCCAACGCCGCCGCGGTGAGCGAGTGGGATGCGCCGCGGTGCCCGAACGGGGCTCCGTAGGGAATACCGAGCGGGAACGCGATCCCGTCGAGGTCCGGCAGGAGAGAGACGGCCGAGAAGAGGGTGAGGACGGCCGCCGGGCGCGCCCGCTTCCCGCCGGTGAGCGCGCGGCCCGCGGCCGCGCCCACCGCGATGTGCCCGATGCTCGGCATCCGCGCGATTCTCGCTCAGAAGGACCGCGGGAGCGCTCCATATAATGATCGCCCCCGACAGCCCGGTCGGAAGCGAAGGAGCCGCCGATGCCCACCACGCCTACCGTCGAAGACAGGAGCGCCGCGATCTCGGGAGACCGCCGCGACGCCGTCACGATCGTCGACCACCGAACCGGCCGGTCGTACGAACTTCCCGTCACCGACGGCACGATCCGGGCGATAGACCTCCGTCAGATCAAGACCGGTCCCGAAGATTTCGGTCTCATGTCCTACGACCCGGCGTTTCTGAACACCGCGAGCTGCCGCAGCGAGATCACGTTCATCGACGGCGACCGGGGGATCCTGCGGTACCGGGGCTACCCGATCGACCAGCTGGCGCAACACTCCACCTACCTCGAGGTCGCGTACCTGCTCCTGCATGGCGATCTCCCCAACCGCGCGCAGTACGACGAGTGGGTCCACAACATCACGTTCCACACGATGATCCACGAGAGCCTGAAGACGTTCATGGACGGCTTCAACCACGACGCGCACCCGATGGGGATGCTGATCGCGACCGTCGGCGCGATGTCGACGTTCTACCCGGGCGCGCGGGACATCCACAGCCCCTCCGGCCGGACGAAGCAGATCCACCGGCTGATCGCGAAGATGCCGACTCTCGCGGCGTTCGCCTATCGCCACAGCATGGGTATGCCGTACGTCTATCCGGACAATGATTTTTCGTACACCGAGAACTTCCTCAACATGCTGTTCCGGATCCCGGCCTCGAGCTGGAGGGCGGACCCGGTGCTCGTGCGGGCGCTCGACCTGCTCTTCATCCTGCACGCGGATCACGAGCAGAACTGCGGAACGCACGTGATGCGCGGCATCGGCTCCTCGCACACCGACCCTTATTCCGCGGTCGCGGGCGCCGCGGCGGCCCTCTATGGCCCGCTGCATGGCGGCGCGAACGAGGAAGTCTTGAACATGCTTCAGGAGATCGGATCGGTTTCGCGGATTCCGGCCTTCATCGAGGAGGTCAAGACCGGCAAGGGAGAGAAGAGGCTCATGGGTTTCGGGCATCGCGTGTACAAGAACTTCGACCCGCGCGCGACGATCATCAAGAAGGCGGCGGATGAAGTCTTCCAGGTCACCCGGAGAAACCCGCTCCTGGACGTCGCGCTGGAGCTCGAACGGATCGCTCTCCAGGACGAGTACTTCATCAAGCGCCGGCTTTACCCGAACGTCGACTTCTACTCGGGCCTCATCTACGAGGCGATCGGGATCCCCACGGCCGCCTTTACCGTCCTGTTCGCCATCCCGAGGGTTTCGGGGTGGCTGGCTCAGTGGCAGGAAATGCTGGAAGACCCGGAGCAGAAAATCGCCCGCCCGCGCCAGATATACACGGGCCCTCCGGAGCGCAACTTCGTTCCGATCGAATCGCGGTAGCGGATCGCTCCGGTCCCGGCCTTTTCCCTGAAGTCGGCAAGCGCCACACCGGTGACTAAGCTCGCCGCGGGAGGAGTCTCCCGACCAGAGGGAGGGAGGAGCCTCTCGCGGCGGGAGCCGCAGCGAACGCAGGGACGAGGCGAGCGGTCGAAGGCCGCATCCGGCCGAGCCGCTCGCCGGTGCCTCGCCCGCAGGCGAAGGCACGTCCCGAAGTGAGCGGAGGCGACGTTTGACTCCCGCCCAGATTGCCGCCCTCGTCGCCTCTTCGACCGCCGCCGGCGTGATGAACGCGATGGCGGGCGGCGGCACGATCCTGACGTATCCCGCCCTGCTGTGGCTCGGCGAGTCCCCGATCGTCGCGAACGCGACGTCGACGGTCGCGCTCCTGCCCGGCGCGGCCTCGAGCCTGTTCGGGTACCGGCGGGAAGTGCTCCAGCACCGGCGATGGCTGACGACGCTTTTTCTGCCGAGTCTTCTCGGCGGGGCAGCGGGAGCGGCGCTTCTCCTGCTCACGCCGCCTCTCGCGTTTCAGCGACTCGCGCCGTTTCTCATTTTGTTCGCCACGATCTTGTTCATGCTGCGCGGCCCCGTCGCTCGCTGGGCCGGGACCGCCGAGGTGGCCCCGGGCCGCACGCGCGCGCGTCTGGCCGCGGCGATCGGTTTTCAGTTCGCGGTCGCGGTGTACGGCGGCTACTTCGGCGCGGGTATCGGGATCCTGATGCTCGCGGTACTCGGCTTTCTCGGGGTTTCCGATATCCACGCGTCCAACGGGCTCAAGAATTTCTTCGGGATGTGCATCAACGGAGTAGCCGCGGCATACTTCATTCTGCGGGGCGCGGTTGAGTGGCGGGCCGCCCTGGTGATGATGGCGGGAGCGATCCTGGGCGGCTACGCCGGCGCGCGGTTCGCCAGAAAGATCGGCCAGAAGCGCGCGCGCGCCGCCGTTATCGTGATCGGTTTCGTGATCGCGGCGGTCCTGCTTTATCAGAGCTTCGGACGCTGAGAGAAACATGTCGACGACGGAACGGGTTTTTTTAGAGGCTCGCGACAAAGCGGACCGGCTGCCCGGCGCGTTGGGCGCCGCGCTGCTCGCCGCGACCAGCATCCTGATCGGGATTCTTTGGGACATTTCCTGGCACCGTTCGATCGGTCGAGACACGTTCTGGACGCCCGCTCACCTGGCGATCTACGCAGGAGGCATGCTCGCCGCTCTTTCCGCCGGGAGGCTCGTGTGGAACGCGACGGTCGGCGACACCGGCGCCCGCGCCGCGAGCGTTGCGATCGGACCGCTTCGCGCGCCGCTCGGAGCCTGGGTGCTCGCGTGGGGAGCGGCGGCGATGATCGCGTCGGCCCCGTTCGACGACTGGTGGCATAACGCGTACGGCCTCGACGTGAAGGTGATCTCCCCGCCGCATGCGGTCCTTGCGGCCGGGATGGCGGCGGTCGCGATCGGCGCGATGCTCCTCGCGCTCGCGCGCCAGAACGGCCGGGACGCCTCGAAGGTCCGGTCGAGCGCGGCCATGTACCTCTACTCGTCCGGCGTTCTCGTCACCCTCGCCGCCACGTTCCTCATCGAATACACGTTTCCACTGCACCAGCACGGCTGGCTCTTCTACGCGGTCACCGGGCTCGTGTTCCCCGCGTTCCTGGTTGCGATCGGGCGCGCGGGCCGTACCCGCTGGCCGGCGACCTCGGCGGCGGCGGTCTACATGGCGTTCTTCGCCGGGATGGACTGGGTGCTTCCGCTCTTCCCGGCCGAGCCGCGCCTGGCCCCCATCTACAACCCGATCACGCGGATGGTCCCGTTCTGCTTCCCTCTGCTGCTCGTCTTTCCCGCGGCGGCCATCGACGTGTTTCTCTCGCGGCGGAGCGGGCGGGGAGACAACCGCCTCGCTCTTCTGATCGGCGGCGCGTTCTTCCTGGTCTTCCTCGCGGTGCAGTGGCCCTTCGGGTCTTTCCAGATGACCGCGGCGTCCCGCAGCTGGTTCTTCCTCGGGGATCGCTACTGGTCCTATTACTTTCATCCGGACGCGGCGTGGCGGTATCGGTTCGCCGAGGGCGCGGTCAACCGGCCGAGCGCGATCGGATTTTCCATCGCTGCCGCGCTTTCGATTTTTTCGGCGCGCATCGGACTCGTCGCGGGGGACCGCCTCTCACGGGTGCGCCGTTAGGAAACCTCGGGGCGCGGCGGTCGCGACTCTGGCACTTCTGCTCTCCGCGCCCGCGCAGGCGCACGTCGGAAGTCCCGACACTCTCTTCGCCGGCGCTGCGGGGCCGTATCCGATTAGGGTGACGGTCCGGCCACCGGGCGTAGTCCCGGGCCTTGCGGAGATCTCCGTTCGCGTCCCCTCCTCGGGGGTGCGGCGCGTCACGATCCGGCCGGTCCGCGTCGACGCCGGGCGGTCGGGAGCGCCCGCGCCGGACGCGGCGAAGCCGGTGCGGGGAGAGCCGGGTCTGTACTCGGGGGCGCTCTGGCTCATGAGCGAAGGCGCGTACTCGATCGAGATCTCCGTCGAAGGAGAAGCGGGAACCGGCCGGACGTCGGTTCCCGTTGCCTCGCTGCCGACTCGCGTGCTGCCGATGGGACGAGGGCTCTTCCTTCTCGTGCTCGCTTTCGCGGTGTTCTTAGTCGCCGGCGGACTCGCGATCGTTTACGCCGCGGCGAGCCAGAGCACTCTGCCTCCCGGAGAAAAACCGGGAACGGCTCATCGGCGGGCCGCGACGATCGCGACCGTCCTCGCGGGCGCGGTCTTCCTGCTCCTTCTTTTCGGCGAGAGCGCCTGGTCTTCGCGGTTGCGGAGGTCCTCGGAACGTCAGGTGTTCCGGCCCTATCGAACGACGGCACGGATCCGAACCGAAGGCGCGGCGAGGGTGCTGCGGCTCTCCATCGACGACCCGGCCTGGGGAGGGGAACGGTGGCGGCCTCTCGTCGCCGACCACGGCAAGCTCGTCCACCTGTTCGCGATGCGGGAACCGGCGCTCGACGCCTTCGCCCATCTGCACCCGGCACCCGTCTCGGAGCGGGCCTTCGAGGCGCCCTTCCCCGGTCTTCCCGCCGGCGCGTATTCACTTTTTGCGGATGTGACCGACGAGACCGGCCTCTCGCAGACGCTGGTTGCACGCGCGGAGGTTCCCGCCCCGGCCGCCGCGACAATGGCCCCACTCGAGTCCGCCGCGGATCCGGACGACTCGTGGCGGATCTCCGGGCCGCTGCCTCCCGTGGTCGGCGCTCCAGGGATGTCGGATCTCGGCGGCGGCCTCTCGATGGCGTGGGCCTCGGCCGCGCAACCCGTTCTCGCTGGCCGCGAGGTCACGCTCCGCTTTCTCGTGCGCGACTCCGGCGGCCGGCCGGCCCCCCTCGAGCCGTACATGGGGATGATGGCCCACGCGGCCGTCATGAGAGACGACGGCTCCGTGTTCGTCCACCTGCATCCGATGGGAACGGTTTCGATGGCGTCTCTCGATCGGCTCTCCGGTCCCGCCCCGGCGACTATCCCCGAGTCTCACCCGGCGATGCATCCCTCGGAACCCGCCGGCGAGGTCTCTTTCCCCTACGCGTTCCCGAAGTCGGGCCCCTACCGCCTCTGGGTCCAGGTACGAAGCGGGGGAGAAGTCCGAACCGGAGTCTTCGACATCCTGATCCGCTGACGGCCTATCGAAAGAGCGGCGAGGTGGATTTCAGCCGCAGAGGTGGTTAAGCTCGCCCCGCGGCGGCGAAGGCACGTTCCGCAGTGAACGGAGGCGACGTATGAGTTGGCTGGCCTGGCTCGGTCTTGCCGTTCTGGTCGGAGTGATCGCGGCCGTCACGGGATTGAAGCCGAAGGGCACGCGCCACGTGGCCGGAA
>JBBQDF010000110.1:0-8184 GCA_038319475.1 Thermoanaerobaculia bacterium | reverse complement strand
CTCCCGCCCGAAGCCGCGCTCGCCGCGCTCCTCTGGTCGGAGTCGCCGGCCCTTCTCTGGTATATTGCCCGGCCCGACGGTGGGTGTAGCTCAGCCGGTTAGAGCGCCAGACTGTGGATCTGGATGTCGAGGGTTCGAACCCCTCCACTCACCCCAAGACAGCTCTTTTCTTTTCTGCGCCCGTAGCTCAGTCCGGATAGAGCGTTAGCCTCCGGAGCTAAAGGTCCCGCGTTCGAATCGCGGCGGGCGCACCATTTTTCACGACAAACCGCACGGGCGCGGCCTCGGACACCGGCCGCTTCGACGACCCCTCTGGAACTTCCGACGGACTCTTCGAATTTCTGCAGCGATGAGGCTGCCACCGGAATAGCCGCCGGGACCGGTCGGTTTTTGACAGGGTCCGGGCCGGGACCGGTCGGTTTTTGGCAGGGTCCGGAGCGTCCAACGCCGCGGGGGCGTGCAGAACATTCTGATTTAAATGGCGCGAGGCTTGCATCGAAAACTGCTCCGAGACACAACGGACCCGGCGCAGGCAATTTCCGAAAGGGTGAGGGATGAACCACAGTTGCGTCTCCCACGCGATCCGCGGACCCAAGTTCCGTCACAAACGGGCCTTCGGCGCTCGGATCCTGGCCGGTTCTGTTCTTTGTCTGCTCGTTTCCTCGGGAGCTCTGCTCGCCGGGGCCGGAGTATGGACCACGCACGGGCCGGAAGCCCCCAAGGTCTACAGCATGGCCGTGAACCCCCTGACTCCGACGACGCTGTATGCCGGAACCCACCGCGGGCCCTTCAAGAGCGTCGACGGCGGCCAGACGTGGACCATATCGACCACGGGGATGACCTACGCCGACGTGCACGGCCTCGCCGTCGACCCGCTGAACCCCTCGATCGTGTACGCCGCCACCGAAGGCGGAGGCATTTTCCGGAGCAACAACGCGGGGGGGAGCTGGACGGAGATCAACTCGGGAATCACGAACGGCTACCTCCTCACGGTGGTCGTCGATCCGGGCACCCCGACGACGGTGTATACGGGGTCTAACGGAGGGGGCGTCTACAAAACCGTCAATTCCGGTTCGAGCTGGACCGCCGTGAATACGGGCATGTCCAACCTGAACGTCCAGACGCTCACCATCGACAAGGGGAGCCCCGGGACCCTTTATGTCGGCACGGGCGGCGGCGGCGTGTTCAAGACGATCAATGGGGGCGCCAGCTGGTCGGCTGTCAGCACTGGATTGGCGGACCGGTCGATCTACGGCCTCGCGATCGACCCCGTGACGCCTTCGACCGTTTATGCGGGATCGGACCTGAGCGGGGTTTACAAGACGGTCAACGGCGGGGGCAGCTGGTCGGCCGTGAACACCGGGATCGCCGTCTCCAGCATCCAGGCGCTGGTCATCGACCCGGGCGCTCCCAATACGGTCTACGCGGCAGGATATGGGACCGGCGTGTTCAAGACCACCAACGGCGGCACGAGCTGGGCGGCGGTCAACAACGGATTGCAGACGACCTGGGCGCGAAGCCTGGCGATCGACCCGGCGACACCCTCAATCGTCTACGTCGGCCTCTCCGCTGGCGTCTTCAAGACGACCAACGCGGGAGCGAGCTGGACGATCCGGAATTCGGGGCTGGTCAGTTCGAACGCGTTCGCCGTCGCCCTCGATCCCACGCTTCCGAGCACCGTTTACGCGGGGACGCTTGGAGCAGGCATCTTCAAGTCGACCGATGACGGCACCACGTGGAACTCGATTGACACCGGTTTGACCGCAACGAGCCGCGACTATTTTGTGATTTCCCTGGCGGTCGATCCCGTCAACGGAAGGAACGTCTACGCCGGCACGGACGGGAGCGGCGTGCTCCGCTCGACTGACGGGGGAGGCACGTGGGCTCACGCGAACAGCGGGATGCCCGCGGACATCGTCTACGCGCTCGCCATCGATCACAACACGCCCTCGACCCTGTACGCCGGAACATACGCAGGCGTTTTCAAGAGCAGCAACGGCGGCGCGAGCTGGGCGCCGTTTTCCAGCGGGTTGAACGGCGCGGTCGTTCGTTCGCTGGCGATCGACCCGACAAACTCCTCGATTGTTTATGCGGGCTCGCAGACCACGGTTTACCGTTCGTCGACCGGCGGCGCGAACTGGACGCCGGCCGGCTCGGGCCTTTCCCCCTCCTCGATTCGGACGGTGGCTGTCGATCCCGCGATGCCGAACGTCGTCTACGCGGGGGGAGCGGCCGGGATCTTCAAGAGCACCGACGGAGGAGTCAACTGGACGGCCGCGAACAACGGCGTGAACGGGGTCACCGTGTGGTCGATCGTCGTCAACCCGGCCAACGACTCGACCCTCTTCGCCGCGACGGATGGCGACGGCGTCATCGAGAGCACGAACGCGGGCGCCAGCTGGATCCCGTTTACGAACGGCATGTTCGCGCGCAGCGCCGAGAGCCTCACGATCGATTCCACGGGCACGCGCCTCCACGCCGGGACCTTCTCCGGCGGCGTTTTCGACTATGCGTTTGCGGTCGCCGGCATCCGGGGAGACTTCGACGGCGACGGCAAGACCGACATCCTGTGGCGGCGGGCCGACGGCACCAACTATCTCTGGTTAATGGATGGAAATCGCGTTCTGTCCTTCGTCCCGCTTCCCGCCGTGCCGGACCCGAACTGGCAGATCGTCGGCGTCGCGGATTTCGATGGCGACGGCAAGTCCGACGTGCTCTGGCGTAATTCCGCATCCGGAGAGAACGAGGTCTGGTTCATGAACGGAGTCGGGCTCCGTTCCCAATCAGCGCTCATCACCGTTCCCGACACGCAGTGGAAGATCGCGGGTCTTGCGGACTTCAACGGCGACGGCCGGCCCGACATCATCTGGCGTCACTCCGGGACGGGGGAGAATTTCATCTGGTTCATGGACCGCACGTCTCTGGTGTCGCTCCGTTCGATTCAGCCCGTGGTCGACACGGCCTGGCAGATCGGTGGGACCGCCGACTTCGACGGAAACGGCAGTCCGGACATTCTGTGGCGCAACGCGACTACGGGAGAGAACTACATCTGGCTGATGAACGGAACATCGGTGCTCTCTTATGCGCAGCTGCTCGCCGTCCCGGACCTGCGCTGGCAGATGCGGGGCGTCGGCGACTACACCGGTGACGGCCGTCCCGATATTCTGTGGCGGAACACCTCCACGGGAGAGGACGTGATCTGGGCAATGTCCGGGACGGGCGCTACCGCGGTGTTGGATTTGCCGACGGTGTCAGACCTCACCTGGCAGATCGTAGGACCCCGATAACGGAGTCGTCACCGCGAGGGCGTGCGACCCCTCGAGACGGGTCGGCCGGTGCCTCGAACGGACATCCGCGATCCGGCGGAACGGGTCACTCCTCCTTGCAGCTGAACTGGATTTTTGCTAGTTGTTCCGCCACTGATGGGCGCCCCCGATAGGCTCCACCCGCTCCGGGATCGTCTGAGGGGCCCCGCGGTCTCCGAAAAGGGGCACGAGGTCACGATCGTGTCCGACCCCGATCGAAAGGAGTCACCGATGGACCCGCCCCTTCCGGCCGGCGAAGTACGGGGCAACGCACCGAAAAGTCCTCGGCCGAGGAGCTCAGTCCGGTACCCGGAGAAGCGACATTCGTTCTCACGGTGAATGAAGGCGCCGTCATGCGTCGCTGACGGAGGCGAGTATTGAGCCTTTCGACCAGTGCATCCGCGATGCTGTGGCCTGACTTCGCCGCGGCATTCTCGGAAAGGAGCGCACCGTGAGAATTGCGAGGCGTATCGTCGTGAACGCGGGGATGCTCCTGCTCTGTGCGGCCGTCAGGGCCGAGGAGGTCGTCCGCAACACGTCCTTCGTGCTTCCGGGGGGAGAGCGCGTCCTCCGGCAGGAGTTCGTGGTGCCGGCCTCGCGCGAAGAGGTATGGAAAACGATGACGACCACGGAGGGGTTGCGGACGTTTCTCTCGCCAACCGTCTTCGTCGAGTTGAAGACGGGCGGCCGCTTCGACAGCAATTACCGGCTCGACGCCAGGCTCTCCGATCCCGACACCATCCACAACACGGTGCTCGCCTATGTCCCACTCGAGATGTTCGCGATCCGGATCGGCTTGACGGACCGTTTCCCGAGGGGTCCCCGCGAATCCGGCACTCTCTTTTCGGTGCTCACGCTGCACGATGCAGGCTCGGGCCGCACGAAGATGGTGGAGAGCGTGGTGGGCTTCGGCGCGGGTCCCGACTGGGACAACGTGTACGCTTTTTTCGAGCGCGGCAACGCGCACGAATTTATCGTTCTCGAAAAACGATTCCGCGACGGCCCCACGGATTGGTCCCGGAAGCTCGCCGCCCCGGCCCCGCAGACGTCGCGCCGAAACCCGAACTGAGGAGATTCGCCGATGAAGTCCCTCGTGCTCGCATTCCTCGCCGCCCTCGACGTGACCGCGGCCGGCAATTTCCTGATCCACGGAAAAATCCTGCAACCGCGGTACCTGGAGTCGCCCCGGCTCATCCGAGGGACCGCGGACGGGGAGGCGCACGCGCCTTTTCTGCTGGTGGCCTTCGCCGTCTTTTCCGCCGGCGCGGTCTGGATTTTTTCCCGGACGCTGGCTGGCTCTCGCTGGCTCGAGGCGGCCTCATTTTCGGCGCGGGCCTCTGGCTGATCGCGAGCGCGAGCCGGTACCTCACCTGCCACGCCATCGCGCCCTGGCCGGCCCGGGTTGTGGCGCTTCAGACAGCGGCGCCCCGCGCAGCATCGCGGAAAAGGTCGCCGCGTCGTCTAAAAAGCAGCGCCTCGCACCACGCGGTAACGGTCATCGCGCGGGATCTGCCGCTCATGCTGGCCGCCGGCCTGACGACAGCGGCGCCCTGCGCAGCAGCGCGGAAAGGTCGCCGCGTCGTATTCGGGCGCGCGCACCCCACGCGCGCCCGAAGACGCTAAAAACCAGCGCCTCGCACCACGCGGTAACGGTCATTGCCTTGGAGCTGCCGCTCATGCTGGCCGCCGGCCTGACGATCGCGGCGATTCTGGGCAGGAGGGTTCCCGGGTAGCGGAAACGCGCGCGAGCCGCGGGCGTCACGTCCTCTCGCCCGGAGCGGGGCATTCATCCGACGTTTCCTCGCCCCGCGGCTGCAACCGCTCCGCAGGAGAGCGGCGCCGAGGATAGCCAGAGGTACCGTGCCCGCCACGATGCGGAAGAACGAGGACGCGCCGCACGATCGAGGTACGTGAAGAAGTAGACGCATGCATAGCCCGTGATCTGGATCCCGACGACGGAAAGGACGAGCGCGGCGGTCGAGCGGCGTCGCAGCAAAGCCAGTCCAGACGCGCGATGCCGATCCAGAGGCCCAGCCAGTCGGGCGACAGAAGCTCGCGCGCCAGGGGGCGGAGGACCGGAGCGGGATCCTGAAGTCGGCCAGGACGCGCTCTTTCCAGTCCCCGATGAAGAAACCGAATCCGCGCGGCAGGAGAACCCGCCGGAGTCCCCAGCCCATGGCCGCGACTCCGATCGCCGGTAGCGCGAAACCCGCCAGTCGGCGAGCGCGTTCCTTTCCGAGCGCGGGCGACGTGAGCACGATTCCCGCGCCGAGGAGCAGAAGCAGCGCGGCGAGCGCCATTCCCTCCTCCTTGATCCAGGCGGCGCAACCGATCGTCACTCCGATGGCGAACCCGGATCTACGCGGAGGGTGCCGCAGGCCGAGCAGGAGCGCCGCCGACGCAACCGCCACGAAGGCGCGGGGCATTTCGGCGAGGCCGAGCGCCTCCGAGTCCCAGAAGAGAGGGGACCGGGCGGCAAAAGGAGAATTGTTAAAGGAGTATTTTCGGAAGACGGCTCAGCTCAGACGGCGGCTGCGGCGCTCGGCTCCGCCTGGGCGTTCGGGGCATCCGTTCTGCTCGTCCTCGTCCGGGTGGCGACCGGCCCGATTTTCAATTCTTGAATACCTGGCAGCTCATCCTCAACCCGTCAAGAAACCCTCCGCCCGGAACGCGTGCTCGCCGATTGGGTCTCCTTCGGCGACGAGCGTTACGGTTTCGTACCCGCGGCGCGTCTGGGCGGTGTCGCACCCGAAACCCAACGCGAGGCACCGAGAGGGTGCGCCGTGATCGGGGGGACCTTCGGCTCAGCGGGAGCGCGCGGAAGAGGAGGTGGGGTTGGCGGGGCCCGCGTACTTCTCGACTTCGCCGATCAGCTCGCCGAGCGGAAAGGGCTTGCGCAGGAGGGTCTGGATCCCGAGCGACACGCCGAAGAGATCCGCCTTCACGTGCGCGCTGATGACGACGACCGGAATGTCGGAAATGTCGGGGTCCTTCGCCTGCGCCTCGAGAAACTCGCCTCCGCTCATCACGGGCATCATCCAGTCGAGAAGGATGAGGGCGGGTTTCGGCTGCCCGCTCTTCAGGTACTCGAGCGCCTGGCGGCCATCGCCGCAGCCGGTCGCGCGGAATCCCGAGTCTGAGAGGGCGCTGCAGAGCGCCTCGCGCAGATCGCGGTCATCATCGACGACGAGCACGGTGTTCATGATTCCTTCGAAGGTTACGAGGAGTTTACTCTCAACCGGCGGGGGCCTAAAGTGTTCGCGATGAGCCCACGACCGCAGACGCCGGCGGCACTCTGGCGTGTGGCGACCCTCTGGCTCGCGTTTCTGACGATCGAACCCCCGCGCCTCTTCTCCGACGACTGGCCTCAGTGGGGGCGTGACGCGCGGCACGGCGCGGCCGCCTCCGTCGCGGCCCAGCCGCTCGCCGCGATCCTGGCCGACTTCGTGTACGACCCGTTCGTGTCCGCAGCCACAGCGGAGGCCGGCGGAGACCTGCTCGCCCACTATCCCGTGCCGCTCCTCGATGGACCCGACGTTTACATGGGGACAAAGACCGGCGCCTATATCTCCTGCTCGCCTCCCGGCTCACGTGAGCCCCCGCCGTGCGGACCTGCGGCGTGGGACCGGCAGATCTGGAATGTGCAGAAGCTGCGCTGGACGGGGTCGGGCCTCGCCCCGGTCTGGAAATTCCAGACGGACTGGAAGCCGGAACCCGACGCCGGCAGCGGACCGAGCGGCTTTTACGGCTGGGAGCCGGTCTTCCACCCGGTGCTCGCGGGCGGATTCGTTTATGCACCGGGCCGCGGAGGATCCATCTTCCGCGTGTCGAAGGCGACCGGCGAGGGCGTGCGGATCTCCCCGTTCGGGCCCCTCGACGATTCGATTTTCGTCGCGGGCGGACTCGCGGCGGATGCGGCGGGCAACGTGTACTACAACGCGATCCGGCTCGACCTCGCCAATCCCTGGGGAGGGGATGCCCGAGGCGGATGGCTCGTCAGGGTCAGCCCCGGCGGCGCATCTCAGATCGCTTCCTTTGCGTCACTCCTGCCGGGGGCCCCCGCGCAGTGCGAAGGGACCTTTCGCGACGATCCGCTGCCCTGGCCGCCGAGTCCCGGAGCGGCGCCGCCCGTCATCTCCTGCGGATCTCAGCGCCCCGGGATCAATGTCGTTCCGGCGATCGGAGCCGACGGCACGGTGTATACGGTCAGTCGCGGGCACTTCGCGCCGCGGCAGGGGTATCTCGTCGCCACGGATGCGTCGCTGACCCTGCGCTGGTCTGCTTCGCTCCGGGACCACCTGATGGACGGCTGCGGTGTGATTCTTCCCGCAGATGGAACACCGGGGGGGTGCAGGTCGGGGTCGACACGCGGAGTGGATCCGACCACCAACCGGCCTCCCGCCGGCGCGGTGCTCGATCTCTCGACCTCCTCGCCGGTCGCGCTCCCCGATGGAGGCGTGCTCTACGGAGCCCACACGAGCTACAACTTTTCCCGCGGACACCTCTTTCATTTCGACGGTCAGGGCGGCTTTCTCTCTGCGTACGATTTCGGGTGGGACATCACTCCCGCGGTCTGGCCGCACGACGGCACGTATTCGGTCGTGCTGAAGGACAACCACTACGAAACCGGCTCGTACTGTGGAAACACGATTTTCTGCCCGCCCGAGCCGGGCCGCTACGACATCGTTTCGCTCACCCCCGAAATGACGCCCGAGTGGACGTACCGCAACACGAACACGTCGAGTTGCGCCCGTCAGGCGGACGGATCGGTCGTTTGCGTATCGGACCATCCGGACAGCTTCGAGTGGTGCGTCAATCAACCGGCTATCGACGCGAACGGCGTGGTTTACGCAAACAGCGAGGACGGGTTTGTCTATGC
>JBBQDF010000109.1:0-8192 GCA_038319475.1 Thermoanaerobaculia bacterium | reverse complement strand
TCACCCCTCACGTCCTCACCCCCTCACGGCTCGCGCTTCAAGGGCTCAGATCCCCGAGCGGCACCAGCGTGACACACAGGAGAAACACCGCGAGGCACACGAGCGCGATCGTGAGACGCCCGGTGCCGATCGGGGCGTCGTCGTCGTCGACCGGGGGGTGCTGCACTCCGAATACGGCGGCGACGATGCCCGCGAAGATCGCCCAGGAGTAACCGCCTTTCAACGCGGCCGCAAACGCGAGAGCGAGAGCGAGCAGCGACAACGCGGGTTGCCGCCTCCCGAGCACGGCGCGGGCGACATGGCCTCCGTCGAGCTGACCGATCGGCAGAAGGTTCAAGGCGGTCACGAATAGGCCGAGCCATGCGGCCATGAACGTCGGGTCCTCGTGGACGGTCGCGCTCGTGTAAGGGGGGGTGCCTGTCCACTGCTGCGCGAGCCGCACGGCAAGCGGGTATCCGAATACCTGCGTGTCGGGCGTCGGCGCGGTCGAGATCGCGATGGCGTGCCTGACTCCGTAGAAGAGAAACGGGAGAGTCATCGCGAAACCGGCGAGGGGGCCCGCCGCGCCGACGTCGAGCAGGACGGCCTTCGTCCGGATCGGCTCCTTGATGCGGATCACCGCTCCGAGGGTTCCGAAGATCGTGGGAGCCGGCAGAAAGTACGGCCGCGTGGCCGCCAGACCGTACCGGCGGCACATCCAGTAGTGCCCCATCTCGTGCGTTCCGAGGATGAGCAGCGCCGGAATCGAAAATCGCAGCGCCGAAGGCAGCCGGGCCGCGAGCGTCGGTCCGGTGGTGAAAAAGAACGCGCCGGCCAGCGTAGTCGTCGCGAACGTGAGAATCAGAAGCGCCAGGTGGAAGAGCGGATGCTCCGAGTGGCGGAATCGCCACGGGAACCAGCCGCGCCGCGGCGCTTTCGGCGCGCCTTCCAAATCTGGCGCGGTGGGCGGAAGCGTCGGGTCCATACGCGGACGTTTATCTCACGACAGGGCGGCCGGCGGCCGTCCCGCCCCGTGAGACTACGAAGTGGCGTCTCGAGACGGTTGAACGAGGAACCGGGAGAGGACGCCCGCCGCAGAGGCGGATGCGCGCGCGACCATCGCGAAATCTTCGTAACGCATCGGAGCGCCGGCGCGGTCCGCGTAGACGAACGCCGTTACGGAGTCGAGGACGCGCACCGGAAAGACGGCGCAATCAACGGGGACGCGTCCGAGAAGGTCTTCGAGGGCGCGAGGCCATTCCGTCCTGTCGACCGCTCCGAAATGAGGGACCCCGGAGTCCTTCACCACCGAAAAAATCGACACCTCGGACGATGGGACGCGCACGGAGGAGACCACCCGCGCCGACAGACCGTTTCCGCGGCCGCTCCATCCGAAGACGCCGTCGGATCCGCAACCGAGGAGCATCACGCGGGGGAGAAGGAGAAGAGGGCCGTCGAGAATGAGCTCGGCGAGCTCCTGGCCGCTGCGCGCCATCGGCGCCTCGTCCGCACTTTCCTCCGGCGGCGCCGGGCGCCACATTCCCGCGACGGCCTCGTCCTCGTCGTCGAGCCCGGGCGCGACGACCGGCCGCGCCCGCTCGAAGAGCATCCTCGGGTCCGTGGCGCGGCGAAACGGCGGAATCGTCGAAGGCATCTCGCGCGTGTGCTCGTGGGGGAGCTGCCGCTCCGAATCTCTCCGGCGGATCCGACCCCGAAACGCATTCGTGGGCGGCAGGTCGTCCTCTCGAAAATCGATCGTTTCCGGCGTGGGAGCCGGATTTCCCCGCTGAAAGAGGGCAGGGTCGGAAACCCCCGCGGGCGAGGACGGGTCGGGTCCCGCAGGCTCCCCGTCGGTAAAAGCGGAAATGGTCTCACCCACCCAGTCCGAGAGCGAGTCCTCGCCGGAGAACCGGCGCCTCCCGGCCGGGAAGGACATGGAGGGGAACTCCGGGAGGTCGATCCTCGCCGCCCGCGGCGCCGCGTCTCGTTCGACGGGTCGGGGAGCATCGGGCGCGTCACTCTTCCAGGCCTTTCCCGGCCCGACAGGATCAGCCGCCGCGGCAGGCGCGACGTCGAAGGGGACAGGGGCGGACGTGGGCCCGGGCGGGGACGGAGGCGACACCTCCGAGGAGGGCGGCCGCCGCTCGAGCTTCTGCAGGAGCGTCCGGTACTCCATGGGGACGTGCCGGCCGTAGAACTTCTGGTGCGCCTGGAGCAGACGCGCCTCCGTCGCGACTCCGGGAGCGACGCTGCGGCCGGTCAGCGCAGAGACCTCGTCAACCGCCGCGATGTTGGAAGGGTTTACGAACGCGACGCGAAGAAGTCGGCGCTCATCCGAATAGGGAATCGCGCCTAGACGTGCGGCGTGAGAGCCGGGCAGCAGACGCACCACCGCGGCGGGCGCATCCCGAAGCGCCGCCCAGCTCACTCCCGGCCTTCTGTGGAGTTTCGCGAGACCGGCGAGGAGGGACTCCTCGGAGAGAAGCTCCCAGTTCAAGAGAATGCTGCCGATCCTGACGCGTTCGCCGCTCGATCGCTGGAAGCCGAGCGCGCGCTGGACCGCGGGTTCCGTCACGTATCCCTCGGCCACCAGCACCTCGCCGATGCGATGCTTTTCCATGGGGTGGTGTTTCCGGCTGTCTTCCAGGGTGCCGACGCGACTCGATCTTTTAAGGCAGATCCCGGAGATCTTTCCCGGGCTTGAACCGGATCGTGTTTCCCGGAGGGATCGTGACCTCGACACCCGTCTTCGGATTGCGCCCGATCCCGCGCTTTCTCCGCTTCACCTGAAAGACGCCGAACCCGCGCAGCTCGATCCGGTCGCCGGCGCCCAAGGCGGAGCGCATGGACTCGATGACCGTTTCCACCGCGGTCGCGGCTTTCGCCCGAGGAATGTCCGCGAGGTCGACCACCAGAACGACGATGTCCGCTTTGATCATTTTCTCCTCCAGGGCGTGTCTGACGATTATATCTCTTTCTTCTTCAACCGGATGGCCGCGGCAAACCCGGTAGAAGCCGCTGAGGCGAGCTCCCGCAGGAACACCAGGTCGAGCGGGCTCACCCCGTCCCGGGGCGACTCCACGTAAAAGAAGGCCACCGGCTTTTCCCTGATCAGGATCGGCTGCACGGCGCACTCTTCCGGCCACCCCCCGAGCGCCTTCGCCAGCGCCTCGTGGCGCGGGAGATTCAGGAGGGGCCCCAGATAAAAGGAGCGGGAAAGCCGGACGTTCAAGAAGACCGAGGGCTCCGACCACGGAATCTCGAGCTCCCGGACACGCCGCTGCCCGATTTCGGCCGACACCCCCGCCGCCGCCCACCCCGCGACCCCTTCGGCGCGCGCGGCGAGGATGGCGCCCCGGGGGAACCTCGTGGTCAGCGCCCGCAGAGCCGCGGCGGCCACAGTGTCCCGGTCCGGGGCGCCGGAGACTTCCGGAAAGTCCGACGCGGCCGGGATCCCGGAACGCGCCTGCGCCCGGGCGGCCTTCGGCGGCGCGACCGCGCCCCGCGGGACGGGGGCCGGAGCGGCGGCGCCCACCCACGCCGTCGCCCCCGAGATCACGGGCGGACGCGCCGGCTCGGGCGCTCCGGGCGGTGCCCCGGAGGGCGGCGCTTCCGGCGCCCAGAGGGACGGGGAGGGAGGCATCTCCTCCCAGGCAATGGCCTCGATCTCGCTCGAGAGCCGCGCGGAGTGGACTGTCGAGGTTCCGTCGCGGCCGAGGCGGGCTTCGGGCGCCTTCCAGGTCTCGATGATGGGAGGCCCCGCGGCGAGGTCTCCGTCCGCGCCGTCGCCCCAGATCTCGTGAGGCTCGGGCAGCGGCGCGGGTGTCCGTCGGGCCTCCGGGAAAAACTCCGGCGCAGGGGCCGCGGCGACGACCTTCGCGGCGCGGGTAGGCCGGGAGAGCTTCTCCGCAAGGATCGCGAAGCGGGGCGTCCGCCGCTCTCCGTAATACTTCTCGAGCGCCTGGTAGATCCGGGCCTCGGGGGCGACAGCCGCCAGGATTTTCCGGCCGGTCACGAAGAACAGCTCGTCTAAGATCCGCAGGTCCCCGGGATCGCGCAGGACACAGCGCAAGGACCCGTCCAGTCGATCGTAGGGAAGCGCCGCGTGGCGGATCGCGAACTTCGCGGGCATTGCCGCGATGACGCCCCCCGGGACGTCCGCCAGCACACTCCACGACGCGTATTCGCATCCGTGCTGCTGCGCGAGTGTGCGGCCGAGGTCGTCCTCGGACACGGAACCGCGCTCGAGAAGGAGGGTCCCGATCCGGCCGCCCGCGAACTGCTGCACCCCCAGAGCGCGCGCCAGATCATTCTCGGTGACCAGATCGGCGCGGAGGAGGAGCTGACCGAGGCGGGGCATCAGGAGTCCGCCCGGGTCGTCTCCTGCCCGACCCCGGCGCCGGGCCGGGAGAGGCCCTCCCGAACCCGTGGCGGCAACGCGCGCGCGCTCGCCCGCGTCCCGCTCCCGACCCGTCCGCCGCCATCGAACATGTCCGCGTCTCCCGTCTCGATTATCGCGTAGATCGATTCCCGGGGAAGAAGAACGCCGTGCCTGGAGGTTCTGGTTTCAAAGAGATGCTCGGGGAACGCATCTTCTTCAGTTCAAAAGAGGGCATGGTCAAAGCACGTCGGACCTGAATGGGCGCTCACGACCTGGTGCGGAACTCCACCTCCTCGCCGGGCGGTCCTCAGACCCCGTGCTAAATTCGAAGCCATGACCCCTTTTCTCCTGATCGCCGCGCTCTCGGCCGCCTCCGTCCCTCCTTCTCCGGCTCCCGCTCCCACCCGGGCCGCCTCGGTGTCCGGCGAACGCGACTCCCGCCGGCTGTACCTCAGGGCGCGGGGCGCCGTCGCCGACGGGCAATACCGCGAGGCGCTCGATCTCTACCGCCAGGTCATCGAGCGGATGCCGGACGACCCGGTCGTCCGCTATGAATATGCGCAGCTTCTGCGCGATTTGAACGTGCAGGAAGAAGCGATCCGCCAGGCGCGCGAGGTGGTCCGCCTGGACCCGAAGATGCCCGAAGGACACCGGCTCCTCGGGACACTGGAGCTCGCCGCCGCCGAAAAAGACCCCGCCCGGCTCGATCGAGGGATCGAGGAGCTTCGCACCGCGCGGCAGCTCGCACCGGAGGATCTCGCGACCGCGGCGACGCTCGCTCGCGCCCTTCTCGCGCGCGGCCGGCCCGGAGAGGCGGCGACGCTGCTCGAAGAAATGCCGGAAACCCGGACGCAGCCCGTTCTCCTCCGGATGGCGGCCGAGGCGCGCGCGAAGAGCGGGCGCGCGCGGGAAGCCGCGGCCCTTTACGAGCGCCTGCTCGAGTCGGCGCCCTCGGATCGCGAGATCGCGGCCGCACTGGTGGACGTG
Source organism: Thermoanaerobaculia bacterium (assembly GCA_038319475.1). Lineage (GTDB taxonomy): Bacteria > Acidobacteriota > Thermoanaerobaculia > UBA5066 > Gp7-AA6 > JALYUA01. The sequence goes on along the minus strand of JBBQDF010000109.1, from coordinate 2,845 downwards.
TACGAAGACGACGATCGCTATGACGACGCCATGAAGCTGCTCGCCAAACTCAAGGAAAAGGATCAAGAAAACCAGGCGGTGGAAGAACGCATCACTCTCGATCTCGCCAGGGCCGGCCGGTTCGACGAGGCGGAAAAGCACGCCCGGGAGCTGGCGACGAGCCGCCCCGAAAACCGCGATATCCGGAGGCTCCTCGCCCAGGTGCTTTTCGAGAAAGGCGACGTCGCCGGCGGCGAGAAGATCCTTCGCGACCTCCTGCAGACCGATTCCGGTGACGAGACCTCCCGCCGCGCGCTCGCGAGCGAACTGCTGCGGGAGCGGCGGTTCGATGAAGCGCGCGTGTTGTTCGAAGAGAGCCTCCGCCGCGCGGGAACTGACGCGAAGCTCGCCGACCAGAGGCTGTGGGCGAGTCGGGAGCTCGCCTACGCCGCCTATCTGCGGAAGGACTATGCCGGCGCGCGGAAATCGCTCGAGCCGCTCGCAATCTCGGGAAAAAGGGTCGACGCGCGCGCGATGCGGCTCCTCCTCGCCGTCGCGCGCGACAGCGAGGATTTTCAGGGCGGGCTCGCCCGGGCACGCGCGGCCCTGGCGATCGAGCCCTCGAACGCCGAGTGGGAAGCGGCTGCCGCCGAGTTTCAGTATCGAAGCGGCGACCGGACCGCGGCGACGGGGATATTTTCGAAAATGGCGGCGTCGTCGGAGCTGCAGCGGGTCATGGCGGCCGCGGATGCCCAGGCGCGTTTGAAGGACTACTCCGGCGCCGCCAGGCTTGCCCGCGACGCGGTCAAACGTTTTCCGGAGAGCACCGAGGTGCAGTTCCGGCTGGCGTCGAGCCTGGAACGCGCGGGAACCCCGGGCGAGGCCGAGAAGATCTTCCTCCAGCTCCTCGAATCGAAGCCGAACGATGCCGCCGCGCAGAACTACCTCGGCTACATGTGGGCCGACCGGGGAGTGCATCTGGAACAGGCGCGGGAGATGCTCGAAAAGGCGGTCGCGCGAGAGCCTCGCAACGGCGCATACCGGGACTCTCTCGGATGGGCGTACTTCCGCCTCGGCAACTACCCCGCGGCCGAGAGGAACCTCAAGGAAGCCCAGCGGCGCGACCCGGATGACGCGACCATTGCGGAGCACCTCGGAGACCTCGCGGAACGGCAGGGACGCCTCGAGGAGGCAGTCCGCTTCTGGGAGCGCTCGCTGGCCTTGAAGCCCGACGAGCCAGAGAAGGTCCGGACCAAACTGAAGAACGCCCGCCCGAGGCTCACGGGAAAGGGCTGAACCGCCCGGTCTTTTCGTGATCATGCGGGGGAGAAAGCTCCGGCCGTGGTTCGCGGGCGTTTCCTACCTCGCGGCCGCCGGAGCGCTGACTCTTCTGCCGGGGTGCGCCTCCGGCCCCGCGCCGCCCCGCCACTTCGCGGCGGCCGGGCCTGAGCAGGCGGTCCGCGCGGCGTCGGCCTGGCGGGAGGCGCTGGCACGTTCGGAGACACTGCCCGCCGCCCGGCTCCTTTACGACGCCCGGGTCCGTCAGGGGATCGGTTCCCTCTCCGGAACCCTGGCGGTCGCAACTCACCCCGTCGAAGCGACACTCACCGGTCCGTTCGGCGCAACGCTCGCGACGTATACCGACGGCGCTCTGCGCGGGGAAAGATTCGCGCCGGTCGTCATCGAGCCCGAGCCGCTTCTCTGGATGCTCGCCGGTGTGTGGAAAGCCGGAGAGCCGGACGTCCGCGGATTTCAGGGCGACGAGGCGCTGCTCGCGTGGGAAGGCGCGATGCGCGCTCAGGGAGTTCTCAGTGTGAAGGCAGCTCGGCTCACCTCCCTTCGGGTCGAGCGAGGCCGCCAGACTCTCGAGGCGACGTACGCGGGGACGGCCGAGCCGTGGCCCTCCCGGCTCGAGATCCTCGACCTTTCCTCGGGAAGTAGCCTTCGGCTGACGCTCGTCGGCCGCGAGCCCTCGCGATGAACGATCCGCGGGGGCCCGGGTCGGGCGTCCTGCGCGCCCTCGCCCCCGCAAAGATCAACCGCGAGCTTCGCGTGGGCGTCCGGCGGGCCGACGGGTTGCACGAAATCCTTTCGCGGTTCGCTTCGATCGACCTCTGCGATGAGCTCGAGGCCTAGCGCGCCCCCGGGCTCGAGCTGTCGGTTACGGGCCTGAACGTTTCGGCGGGAGAGGACAACATCGTCCTCGTCGCGGCGCGCACGCTGGCGTCGAGGCTCGGGATCGCTCCGGCGGCAAAGATCCGGCTCCGCAAGAAGATCCCGATCGGCGCGGGCCTCGGCGGGGGGAGTTCCGACGCCGCCGCGGCGCTGCGGGTCCTCCGCGCGCTCTGGTCGCCGGACCTCCCGGATGGGGAGCTCCGCGCGATCGGGTCCGCTCTCGGAAGCGACGTGCCCTATTTCTTCACCGGGGGAGAGGCCGACGTGTCGGGACGAGGCGAAACCGTCGTCGCGAGGCCGGATGCGCCGGCCGCGGAGCTCCTTCTCCTGGTTCCCCCCTTCGGCCTGTCCACGGCGGAGGTCTTCGCAGAGCATGCGCGGCAGACCTCCGGCGCCTCGCCACTTCCCGAGCGGCTCGAGGTCGAAACGAGCGGCCGATACTTCGGTCCGAATCAGCTGGCATCTCCCGTGCTAGCGATCAAGGGTGCGATGAAGGCCTACCTGGAGTCTGCCGCGGCGGCTGCCACCGAGTCGGCCATCACGGGATCCGGATCGACGATCATCCTCTTCGGGGCGCCACCCGGCGCCGCACAGCGGTTGGAACAACATCACCTTGAGGCGACGCTGCTGAGAACCCGGACGCTCGGACGCCGGGAGTATCGAGAGCGGACTCGCCCTGTCGGAGGTTCCC
>JBBQDF010000108.1:0-8193 GCA_038319475.1 Thermoanaerobaculia bacterium | reverse complement strand
CCGTGTTCGCGGCGGAGGGCCTCGTCCGGCTGACGCGCCGCTTCGAGGGATTGCCGGGGCTCGCGGCCGGCGCGACGCTGTTCGCGGCCGCCGCGGCCTTTCCCGTCCAGCTCGGGTCCGGAGGATTCGAGTGGAGGACGGCTCTCGGGCGGTTCTCCCGCCGGCAGAGCCTGGAGGCGCAGCTTCCCGCTTACCCGCTCTGGAGCCGGCTCGAGCCGGAAGACCGCGTCGTCTTTCTCGGGGAGAACGACCGGTTCCACTGTCCCGCGCAGATCGCCTGGAGGGCGGAGTTCCTCCCGGTCTCGGGCTGGGGGAGCGATCCGGAGACATGGGGGCGGGAGCTGAACCGGCTCGGCATCACGTACCTCGTGTCGCGGGAAGACCGCGTGGACGCGCGGCCGATCCTGCTCCGCCTCGGCGCTCGGGTCGAGCCGGTCGCCCGGAACGGCCCGGCCGTGCTCTGGCGCTGGAAGGGGTGAAGAGCGAGGGAACCGGTGCCTCCGGCTCCGAAACTCGGTTAGAATCCGGGCATCTCAGGTTCCGGGAGGATGCGCAAACCCATCAGCGGACGCGAGATCACGGAGGTCGATCCCCGGGATGGCGCCCTCGGAGACGCTCTAGCCCTGCGGTTCGACTCCTCCCGCCGCGTCACGCTCCGGTTCGAGCTCGACGTCCAGGACAGCGAGAGCCTCGACGCTCTCCGCTACGCGCGGCGTTCCATGATCCGCGAGGAGCGAGCCCGGGGTCTCGACTGGGACGAGCCCTCGATGGAAGACCCGACATTCACCGGCACGGAGCTGCGCTGGTTCGCGCTGGCATCCCAGGCCGCCTGGTGCCGCCAGAAGGTGCATGAGCTGATCGAGCGGGCCAACCGCGCCGCCGACGCGCTCCGGGACCCGGAAACCCCCTAACTCCGCCGGTCGTTACCTTTCGTAACGGTTTCCGCGTCCCCCGCGGCCGGCTATTCCCGCGTCGGACGGCGAAACCGCGTCGAACGAGTCGGTTACGGGCGCCCTCGGGTCCGGGCACACAGTTCGCTGTGAAGAGAGGGTATGCCGAATCGCATCGATCTCTCTGAAATCGAAGTGACCGCGGACCCGATCGAGTTCTCCGCCCAATCCACGGCGCCCCGGCTCGCGGCGAAGACCATCACGATGCGGGGCCGGCTGGTCACGACCGACGACGCGGCCCTCGAGGCCCTGCGCTACGCCCGCCGGGCCATGCTCCGCGAAGAATGGACTCTGGGCGTCAGCGAGGGCGAGCCGTCTCTCGAGGAGGCGATCTTCTCGGCGTTCGAGGTTGCCTGGTCGATGCCCGAAGAGCACCGGGACAAGTCGATCGCCAAGCTCCAGGAACTCGTCGAGCGCGCCAACCGGGTTTTGCGGGAACGAACCGCCGCGGAACGCCGCTGAACCGGGGCGGCGCCGTCCCGACGCGTTTACAATTCATCCGATGAGTGGTCGCCGCATTCGCAACCTGTTGCTGCTGGCGATCGTGGCCGGCGTCGGCTGGTGGATTTACCGCGATCGACCCACACTCGGGGGTTTCGTCGATTCGATCACCAACCCGCTCTTCGGCTCAAAGGCCGCCGTCAAGAGCTCCGAGCGCAACCGCGTGGTCGGCGATGCGACCGTGGCGATCAGCGAGCAGGTCGAGGTGCCGGTCGAGGTCGTCAAGGAAGGAATGTCGGGCCGCGAGGTCCGCGACCTGCTGGGCACGCCGGACAGGATCGTGCGCGAGAACCTGGAAAACAAGGTCACGCGGGCGACCTGGACCTACGACAGCGCGGCTCGCGTGATCGTCCTCCACAACGACCGCGTGGTCTCGATCACCGTCATCCGATAGAACGCGCGCTGGCGGCGGCGCTGAGAAGCCCGACTCTCCAGTCGACGATCACCCGGACGGGAATCCGCGCCAGCAGTTCCTCCATCGGGGGTTTGTCGAGGAAGGAGCGGAGAAACCCGGGGCGCCTCAGCTCGGGGAGGATTTTCGGAGCGATGCCACCCGCGACGTAGACCCCGCCCGTCGCCCTGTACTGCAGCGCGAGGTTGCCGGTCTCCGAGCCGTAGATCGAGACGAAAGTCTGCAGAGCGATGCGGCAGAGGCGGTCCCGGCGAGCCAGCGCGAACCGCGAGACCACCGCCGCCGGATCCTCCGAGACGAGCGCCGCCGCGACCGCCGGGCTCTCCGGGGCCGCGCCGTCGCGCTTCAGGAACTCGTACAGCAGCGCGAGCCCGCCGCCGGACAGGATCCGGTCCCGCGTCGCGCGGCCGAACCGCTCCCGCAGGAACTGGACGAAACGATCCTCCCGCGGATCGCGGGGGCCGAAATCCACGTGTCCCCCTTCCGACGGGACGACCTCCGCGTGACCCGCCGACGGAACCACGACCGCCTGGCCGAGACCGGTCCCGGCGCCGAGGATGGCGATCGGCGCGCCGACCTCCGCGCGGCCGCGCTTCAACGTCGCGAGCTGGCGCGGCGCGAGGTAGGAAAGCCCCAGGGCCGCCGCGACGAAGTCGTTGATCAGCGACACTCGCGGGATTCCGCTCCGGCGGGCGAGCTCGGCCCGGTCCAGCCGCCACGGAAGCTTGGTGACCTTGGCCTTTCCGTCACGGACCGGCCCCGCGACTCCGAACCCCGCCGCGTCGGGACGGCGGGCGTCCGTGGCGAGGAACTCCGCGACGATCTCCTCCAGGCCCCTGTATGCGGCGCTGGGATAGCGCTCCATGCGGGCGATCGAGCTGCTCCCCGCCTCGATGTCGATGAGAGCGAGAGCGGTCTTCGTGCCGCCGATGTCTCCGGCGAGAACGCGCATCGCGGGGAACCTACCACTCGCGCTCATGGGATCCTGCCGACGGAGGCGGACGGCAAACGGCCGTTGGCTTAGAGTCGGGGAACGCCGCGGAACGCCGGCGGGCAATCCGTGTGGCCTCGCGCGGGCAAAAAAAATCCCCGGGAGGGGTGGGGCCTCCCGGGGGGCGAAAGGAGGAGGTTGAGTTCCTTTGCTCGGTCAGGAGAGAGAGCAATCTCGCGGCCAACGCCGGTCTCAATCGCAAATACCCGTGTTTGCATGCAGTTAGATTCACGAGCCCGGCGGGGAATGACGAGAATTGTCAACCTCTGGAGGCCCGGGGTTACGAGTATTTTCCGAGGCGCCGCCTCCGGTGTGCTGGTCGCGGCCGCGTTGCTTTCGGCCGCGGGCTGCTCCTTCATCTTCTCGGAGAAGCGGACCGTCTACCAGTTCGACCCGGCCTATGGCGTCGACAGCCCGCAGTTCGTCCGCTCGCTCGACGGCCTCGGCACCGAGATGGTCGCGGGCAACCGCGCCCGCCTGCTGCAGAACGGCGCCGGCATCTTCCCGGCGATGGAGGAGGCGATCGCGGGCGCGAAGGCCTCCGTGAACCTCGAGATGTACATCTTCGACGACAGCGAAATCGGCCGACGGTTCGCCGGGGTCCTCGCCGAGCGGGCGCGCGCGGGCGTCGAGGTGCGCGTCCTCGTGGACGGATTCGGGTCGAGCCTCGGGCCCCTCGAGGGAGAGCTCGAGGCCGCCGGCGTGCAGGTCCGGGTCTACAAGCCGCTGCGGATCTACTCGATCTACCGGATCAACAACCGCACGCATCGCCGGATCCTGACGGTGGACGGACGGGTCGGGTACTGCGGGGGCGTGGCGTTCGACGACCGATGGAAGGGCGACGCACGGAACCCGTCGGAATGGCGCGACACCATGATCGAAGTCGAGGGCCCCGTGGTCGCGCAGCTCCAGCATGTTTTCGCGCAGGACTGGGTGCACACGACGGGCGAGGTCTTGAACGGCGACCGTCAGTTCCCGGCTATCGCTCCCGTCGGCGCCGTTCTCGCGCAGGTGATCGCGTCGTCGCGCGCGGACTCGATATCGACCTCGAAGCTGATGTTGTACATGGCGATCCAGGCGGCGCGCACGAGCATCTGGATCGAAAACGCATACTTCGTCCCCGAGCGGCAGATCCGGGAAGGGCTGATCGCTGCGGCCCGGCGCGGCGTCGACGTCCGGGTCATCGTCCCGGGCGAGTACATCGACGCGCCCAGCATCCGCGCGGCCGCCCGCTACCACTACGGCGAGCTCCTCGACGCCGGCGTGGCGATCTTCGAATATCGCCCGACGATGCTGCACAACAAGGTGATGGTGGTCGATCGCGTCTGGTCGACCGTCGGGTCGATCAACTTCGTCAACCGCTCGATGAAGAAGAACGCCGAGGTGAACATCGCGATCTACGACCGGGGCTTCGCCGGCGAGGTCGAGGCGATGGTGCGCGATGACCTGGCCCGGTGCGACGTCCTGACCAAGGCGGGGTGGAAGAAGCGCGGGGTTCTCGCGCGGTTCGGCGAGTTCTTCTTCTGGCTCTTCTCGGAGAACTACTGAGCCCTTCCTCTCGCGCCGGACGCCGCCCGCTTTGCAAACTGTTAGGATCTCTTCCTCATGCTCCAGGGACTCCTGACGCTCGATCGCCCTCTCGTCGTGTTCGATACCGAGACGACCGGCACCAACCCGCGCGCCGACCGCATCATCGAGATCGCTTGCCTCAAGGTGCATCCCGACGGGACGCGCGAGGAGTGGGTCCGACGCTTCAATCCCGGGATCCCGATCCCGCCGGGCTCCACCGCGATCCACGGCATCCGGGACGCCGACGTGAGCCAGGCGCCCCGGTTTCGCGAGGCCGCCGCCGAGCTGGCCGCGTTTCTCGGAGACGGCGACCTCGCCGGCTACAACATCGCCGGATTCGACCTCCCGGTCCTGAGAGCGGAGTTCCTGCGCGCGGGAGTCGCCTTCGACGTCTCGGGGCGGCGGCTCGTCGACGCCCAGCGCATCTTCTTCTCGCGGGAGCCCCGCCATCTGTCGGCCGCGGCCCGCTTCTACTGCCAGAGCGACCACAACGGGGCCCACGGCGCCTTAGCCGACGCCGAGATGACGCTGCGCGTCCTGGCGGGCCAGCTGGCCCGCTATGAGGAGCTTCCGCGGTCGGTGGCCGAGCTGCACGAGCTCTTCTGCGCCGGCATCGACCAGGACCTCGATCCGGAAGGCCGGATCCGCCTCGTCAATGGCGAGCCGACGGTCAACTTCGGCAAGAACCGCGGCCGGACGCTGCGCGACATGAGCCGGGAAGAGCCCGGCTTCCTGCGCTGGATCCTGAAGGGCGACTTCTCCGAGCCCGTGAAGACGATCGCCCGGAAGTACCTTCCGGAAGGCGATCCCGCGCTCCGAACCGGCTGACGCGGCGGCTCTAGCCGCTCATCATGAGGAGCGAAGCGACGCATTCATCCCGTGTCACCTGGCGCTGGCTTCGCGTGTCCGCTGCACGAACCGGAGCGTCTCGCCGCTGTCGACGTTGCGCAGGCGCAGGTTGCCGGGCTCGAGCTCGAGCGACCATTTGCCGATGGCCCCGCGCATCGCGAGGGCGCAGGTCGTCGAGCCGAGCGTGTTCCCCACGAACCCGTCGCCCTTGGGATTGAGCGTGAAGCTGCACGCCGAGTTCAGCTCCTGCTCGGTGAACCGCCCGACGTCGGGCGACAGCGCGGTCGTGGCCGCGTTGAAGTGAGGAATGTAGGTGAAGTAGATGTCCTGTCCCTGGGCCTCGAGCCGGATGACGCCCTGCTGGCGGATGTTGTCTTTTTCGAACTGGCCGCTGACCTGGAGAAAGAGGTCGAATCGATGACCGGGGTCGATCGTGACCGAGCGCAGGTCGAGGCGGAGGTGGTTGCCCGGGGTCGAGCCCTCGAACGTGCCCGACAGGATCGAGGCGATGTCGAACACCCGGTCCGAGCCCGCGGCGAAGAACGCGGGGGCGAGTGAGAAAGCGAGGGCGGCGACGGCGATCAAAGGCCTTTTCATAGATCCTCCAACGGCGTGTTGTGCGAGATCCGTTCCACGCTCGATGCGCGGGCGGGACACCGCGATCCGGGTGTTGAACCCATGAAGCTCCATGGAGTTAAACGTTTCCCGCCGGGAGGCGAGGCTGGCTGGCCCGGGCCATCGACGTCCCCTCCCGAGGACGCGCGGCGCCGAAAGAGGGAATCCCGGAGAGCCCCTTGACTGTCCGCTCCATCGCTTTTCGAAAGGCCGCGCTGATCGATTCCTTCTCGTTGTCGCTGCCCCGGTAGTCCGGCCGCAGAACGTCTTCGTTGGCCTCGAACTCGGTCACGACCTGTCCGTTCCCGTCGCGGACGGTCACAGTCCACTCGGCCGCGGCCTCCCACGACCCGGCGATCTTCACCGACGCGAGGCGATGGACCTGGATCGTGATCGTCGCTTCCCCCGCCGCCGGCGGGTCGGACTCGGTCCAGCGGCAGCCGGGAAACGATTTCCGGAGCGCGTCGCGCACGGTTGCGACGGCGCGCTCGGTCCCTTCCCGCTCCGCCCGGCGATCCAGGACCTGAAGGTTCCAGCTCGTCCGGCCTCCGGGGCAGGGGACGTCGGCGTCGGGGAAGGAGACGGGACGCACGGGTGCGGGCCCGCAGGCGGCCGAGAGGGCGCCGAGCGCCAGGAGGACGGCCGCTGCGGCGGAGGACATGCGGGACATGGCAGGCTCAAGAACGCCGCGAGGTGTCCTTCTTCTTCCGCTTTCCGTACAGCTCCGCCATCCGGGCGACCTCCTCCCGGAGGTCTTCGACGAGCTCGGGGGGGGAAAGGGCCTCGGCCTGCCTGCCGTAGGCGAGGATGAACCTCCGCGCCTCCCGCACCGACTCGGCGGGCAGCTCCAGGATGGCCTCTCCGGCCCGGCCCGTCTCGATCTTCTGCTGGGGGTGCCAGATCATCTCGCGCACCTCGTCGGAGACCTCGGGGGCGAAGCGGACACGGAATCGAAACGGCCGGCCCTTTCCCACGAAGAGCCCGAAGGTGTTCCGAAAGAAGGTGTCGGGGTCGAATCCTTTCGGAATCGCGTATCGCTCGCCGGTCGAGCGCGCGTTCTCGATGCGCGCGAGGTAGAAGTTCTTGACCTGCGACTGGGACTGGTCTTCGGCGAGCACCATCCAGTCGCGGCCCGCGAGCACGAATGCGTAGGGACGGATCACGCGCGGCTCGCCGGGGCCTTCGCCGGGGTGGCGGTAGCGGATCGAGAGCGCCATGCCCTTCTGCAGCGCCTCGGACACCGCCTGCCAGGTTTCCTCCCGCACGGGGCGGAACGCGGCCGCCCGGAGGGCCAGCTTTTCGCGCACGATCTCGGGGCGCAGGCGCACCGCCGGAGGCATCAGGCGCGCGAGCCGCTCGTAGCAGGACCGGAGGCTTCGCGCCAGCGGCGTACCGCCGAGCAGGGCCAGAACCTGTGCCGCCACGCCGATCGAGAAGAGATCCTGCCCGTCGACCGGCAGGAAGGGCAGGACGTAGTCGTCTTTGCTGTAGGCGTACCCGTTCTCCTCGCGGCGGAAGTGGATCGGCGCCTCCAGCTCGTCGCGCAGGTAGTCGATGTCGCGCTGGACGGTCTTCGACGACACCGAGAGCTGGCGGGACAGCGAGCTCGTGTTGGGATGCCGGCCTTCCTTGATCTCGTGGTGAATGGTCTGGAGCCGGCGCCAGAGCGGACGGTCCTTGAAAGCTCCTTCGCGGCCCACGCGCCGGATTCTACGCAATCGAGCGGAAGTGTCAGGAAGTGTCTGCGTTGTGTGACCGGACACGTCGGGGACTGTCAATCGCGTGGGCCGCGCTTTCGCAAGGTGCTGACGCTCAATTATTTACAGCGCAAGCCGCCATGGCTCGACGCTTGCTCCTCCCAGGGGCATCATGCAGATCCCCTACGACCTCGAGTTCGTCGAGAATCGGCCGACGGTGCGGGCGATCGCGATGAGCGAGCCTTCCGCGCCCTGGCGCGTCGCGCGCCCGGGCCGTGAACAGGACGCCTTCGACGTCCTGCTGCGCTGGGTGCACCGGATGCTCCGGCGGCTCGAAGAGCGCTGACCGGCTGACCGGCGCGCCGCCTACTTCAGGAGCGGCAGGATCTCCTTGGCCGTGCCGGCTTCCTTGCCGTCGGGGTCGAGATCCAGATACTTCTGAAGGTGCTCGCGGGCGGGGGCCTTCTTGTTCTGGTTGAAGGCCGCCATCCCGGCCCAGAAGTGGGCCAGGGCAAATTCGGGTTTCGCCTCGATCGCCTTGGTCAGAGCCGTCTCGGCGTCCTTCATCTTTCCCTTGTTGTAGAACTCGATTCCCTTGTTGTAGAGGAT
>JBBQDF010000107.1:0-8199 GCA_038319475.1 Thermoanaerobaculia bacterium | reverse complement strand
AGCGCAGCACGCTGTTGGTCGCCGCGCGGCTGATCGCGATCCGGAGTCCGATCCCAAAGTCGCTCTTTAAGTCTCGAAACCGCAAGGGCTGGCCGACGGGCGTGGCCGCCCCCGTGTCAAAAAAAATGGCCGCGCCCGGAGAGAAGAGCTGCAGGAATTCGCGTGCCACGAAAAACCGCTGCTCCGCATTCCAGATGAGGCGTTTGTCCCCCTCGAAGGCGTAGAGGCGATAACCCCGGAGCCCGTTTTGTCCGTCCGCGAAAAACTGGACGTCTCTATCGAGCCTCCAGCCGCGATCGAACGTCAGCCGCGAGACGAGAGTCTGGAGCACCGCGCCCCGGAACTTGTGCGCGAAAAAAAGGCTCCCGGAGACGATCTCGTTCTTCGGGGCGCCGTCCCAGCGCGTCTGGTAACCGAGACGCGCGGTCACGAAGCTCTCGTCGGCGATTCGCCAGCCCGAGGACAGGTCCAGGCGCAGGAGGCCCGTCGTCTTCGCCCCGCCCGATCCCGCCGGCGATACTCCGATCTCCGCCCCGATCCTCCGCCCCAGGTTGAAGTCTTCGTATCGCACATCCCGGTTGATGTAGTTCAACTTCAGGTACGCGTTCTGGACGTCCTCGTAGCCCACGGTCACGAAGCGAAAATTACGGTCGGCCGGGAGCACCGCGGAGGGGCTCGTTTCCAGCAGGTCGAACCGGTCGTCGAACGCACGGACGCCCAGGACGAGGCGCCGCGCCCTCGCATTGCGCGCCTCGAGCGCCACGCCGTAGTGCGCCTCCACGACCTGGTGCCGCTGGCGATACCGCGACAGCGTCTCGCCGTTCTCGAAGATCCGCTGGTTCAACGTCTGTCGGTCGAACAGGACGTCGGCGGCCCGGCGATCCACGAATGAGACGAAGGGCCGCCCCACGAAGACGCGGGTTTCGCTCCCATCGGAGTTCGACGAGTAGGCGAAGTCGCCTTTCCAGTAGGGGCCGAAGAGGGAGGGGTCCGTGTACTCGATCACACGGTTCGTTCGCTCCGTGCCCTTGTCGTAGCCGAGCGCGATCTGCCGTCCGGACCCGAGAAAATCCTTCTCCTGGAGGTCGAACCCGTAGGTCGTGACGCCGCCTTTCCCGCCGAACGAAAGGCCCGGCTGCGTCGTCCACGCGTCCTGCGTGACGACCTCGACGTCGGCGACCCCGTCTTGAGCCGGAAGCGCCCGGACGGAAGCGGCCTTCAAGAACGGCAGCTTCCGAAGGTTGCGCTCCGTCTCGGCCAGGCGCGCGGGGTCCAGGGCATCCCCTTCGTGAAACAGCAGGAAGCGGCGGATGACCCCCTCCGCGGTCTGAAAACGCACCGCGTTGGCGATGCGATAAAGCGAGCCGCGGGCGGCCTCCTCCGGCGAATAGACGCCGATCGCGCGGACGCGGATCCGACCGATCCGCGGCGCGGGAGATTCGTCCGGAAGGCCCGGAAAAGATTCCTGGGCGACGGCCGCGGCGGCCGCGGCGGCCGCCGCGAGGAGGATGCCGAGAATCAGCGTGGCGCGCGCGCCCCTCACCATGGTTGTTCCCGAAATCTGAGAAGCCGGGCGCGCGGCCGTCGCGAACGGAGGGCCTACGTCCCCTCTTCCCAGGAGCTCATGTAACGCACCTGCTCCGGGCTGGCGACGTCGATGTCGACGCCCATCGCGGCGAGCTTCAGCCGGGCGATCTCCCGGTCGATCTCGTCCGGCACCGTGTACACCTTCTTCTCGAGCGACGCGTGATTCTTGACCATGAACTCGGCGGCGAGCGCCTGGTTCGCAAAGGACATGTCCATGACCGAGGCGGGATGGCCTTCCGCGGCCGAAAGGTTGATGAGCCGCCCGTCGGCCAGCAGATTGACCCGGCGTCCATCCGAAAAGGTGTACTCCTCGACGAACTCCCGGACCCTCCGGCGCTCGCGCGAAAGCTTCTCCATCGCGGGAATGTCGATCTCCACGTTGAAGTGGCCGGAGTTGCAGACCACGGCGCCGTCCTTCATCGCCCGGAAATGCTCCTCCCGCAGGACGCCCTTGTTGCCCGTGACGGTGACGAAGATGTCGCCGATCCGGGCGGCCTCTTCCATCGTCATGACCCGGTAGCCGTCGAGCAGCGCTTCGATGGCTTTCGTCGGATCGATCTCGGTGACGATGACGTGGCCTCCGAGTCCGCGCGCGCGCAGCGCCACTCCGCGTCCGCACCAGCCGTAACCGGCAACGACGACGTTCAAGCCCGCGACCAGCAGGTTCGTCGCGCGGACGATCCCGTCCAGGGTCGACTGTCCGGTGCCGTAGCGGTTGTCGAACAGGTGCTTCGTGCGGGCTTCGTTGACGGCGACGACGGGGAACTTCAGCACCCCATCTTTTTCCATGGCCTTCAGGCGGATGACACCGGTCGTCGTCTCTTCGGTCCCGCCGACGATCCCGTCGAGCAGTCCTTTACGATCCATCGGAGACAGGGTCCTGGCCCATTCTCGGAGCACGGGGTCGACGTCCGCGTCTTTCCCGAGGGCGAGAAAGAGCAGAGAGGAGACGAGGTCCGCCCCGTCGTCCATCGTGATGTTCGGCCGGTGCGCGAGCGCGGCGCGGATGTGCTCGTAGTACGTCTGATGGCCCTCGCCCTTCACGGCGTACACGGCGATCCCGGAGTCGACGACGAGAGACGCCGCCACGTCGTCCTGCGTCGAGAGGGGGTTGGACGCGCAGACCACCAGGTCAGCGCCGCCGGCGGCGAGGGTCTTCGCCAGGTTCGCCGTTTCCGTCGTCACGTGCAGGCAGGCGGACATGCGGATGCCGTTGAACGGCTTCTCTTTCTCGAAGCGCTCGCGGATCTGCCGGAGCACGGGCATGCTCGCTTCCGCCCATGCGATGCGGAGGCGCCCGCGCTCCGCGAGATCGCGGTCCTTGACGTCGTGCGCGACGGTCGCGACGCTGCTCATGCCGTCACCGGGGTGTAGACGGCGGGTTCGACGCCGGCGGCGCGCGAAAGCGTCTCGGCGACGTCCGTTTTCTCCCAGGTGAAATCGGGCAGCCGCCGCCCGAAGTGCCCGAACGCCGCCGTCTGCTTGTAGATGGGGCGGCGCAGGTCGAGGCTCTCGATGATCCCCTTCGGGGTGAGCCGGAAGTGCTCGCGAACGAGAGCCACGATCTTCTCTTCCGGTAACTTGCCCGTTCCATAAGTCTCGACGTGCACCGAGACCGGGTCCGCTACCCCGATCGCGTAGGCGAGCTGAATCAGCGCCCGGTCCGCAATCCCGGCGGCGACGAGGTTCTTCGCGATGTAACGAGCCATGTACGCGGCGGAGCGGTCGACCTTGGTGGGATCCTTGCCCGAAAACGCGCCGCCGCCGTGGGGCGCGCTCCCTCCGTAAGTGTCTACGATGATCTTGCGGCCGGTCAGCCCGGCGTCGCCCTGCGGGCCGCCGATGACGAACCGCCCCGTGGGATTGACGTGGAACTTGGTGTCTTTGGTGAGCAACGAGGCGGGAATGACGGGTTTGATGATCTCCTCGATCACCGCTTCCTTGAGCGCCGGGTGCTTCATCGCTTCCGCGTGCTGTGTCGAGACGACGACCGTCTCGACGCTGACCGGGCGGCTCCCCTCGTACTCGACCGTGACCTGGGACTTCCCGTCGGGTCGGAGAAAGTCGAGCTCGCCCCTGCGGCGGGCCTCCGAGAGCCGCTGCACGAGCCGGTGCGCGAGTGTCAGCGGCAGCGGCATCAGTTCTTCCGTCTCGCGGACGGCATACCCGAACATGAGCCCCTGATCCCCCGCCCCTCCGGTGTCCACTCCCTGAGCGATGTCGGGCGACTGGGGATCGATCGAAGAGATGACCGCGCACGTTTCATAGTCGAAGCCGAACTTCGCCCGCGTGTATCCGATGTCCTTGATCGTGTGGCGCACGACCGAGGGAAAGTCCACGTAGGTCTTGGTCGAAATCTCTCCCGCGATGAACGCGAGACCCGTAGTCACGAGCGTCTCGCAGGCGACGCGCCCGGTGGGGTCGTCCCGCAGGACCGCGTCCAAGATGGCGTCTGAAATCTGATCGGCGATCTTGTCCGGATGGCCTTCGGTGACCGATTCCGAAGTGAAGTAGTGGCGGCCGTTCTGAAGCATCGGTTCTCCTATCGATTTGCGGCGGGGTTCGCCAGGGAACGGGCAGGTTAGCACCGGTGCGCGGGCCACGCAAGTCTCTGTCCCGGGGAAGGTTCTTCGGATTCAGGGGGGCTGCGCGTCCCTCGCCCCCTCGGGCCGCGCGGGCGTATAAAAATCGAACAGGTTCCGTCCATACGCGCGCTCCCGAAAGTGCACGAGCCCGGGGACTTCCGGCGCGACGCCGGCGGAATCCCGCTGCAGGATGACGAGCCCGCCGGCCGCAACGAGCGTCGCGAGCCCCGGAGGCGGCGCCGTTTCCTTTGCATACGGCGGGTCCGAGAACACCAGCTCAAATCGTTCTCGTGCCGCGGAAAGGCGCCGGACCGCTTCGATCGCCTCGACCTCGAGCACCAGAAGCTCGGATGGCGAGCCCAGAGCGCGGATGTTGCGCTCGAGCACCGTGGCGTCGCGCTCAGCGAGCACCGCCCGCGCGGCTCCCCGGGAGACGGCCTCGATCCCGACGGCCCCGCTGCCCGCGTGCAGATCCAGAAAACCCGCCCCGGCGATTCGCGAGCCGAGGATGTCGAACAGGGATTCCCGGGCCCGGCCCGAGGTGGGGCGCGCGCGGTCCGGAACTTCGATGCGGCGTCCCTTCCACCGGCCAGCCGCGATGCGGACCGTGCCCGGCCGCCTGCTTGTCATTCCGGCGGAGAGAACTGGAACCGCAGCTCCTCGATCTTGCGAAATTGCCGGTACGGTTCGTTGACGCCCTCGAGCTCGACGACGGCCTTCTCCCGGTCGATGTTCCGGATGCGGAAGATCGCGCCGTCGAACCGCTTGAGAAGCTGCCCGGCCGCGAGCGCGTCGGGCGCGAAGCGGGACGCCGGCGCGAGCGGGTCGGTCAGCACGCCCTTCAGCCCTTCCAGCGCCGCTTTCAGCGAAGCCGCTTCCGGCGAGAGCGGCGAGAAATCGTCGAAGCGGATGGTCCGCCGGGCGCCGTCCGCCCGCACCAGGGTCACGACGGACTGGACGGCGAATTCACCCGTCAGCCCGGAGCGCTGGTCCGAGGCGACCGACCACACCTCGGGCCGGGAAAAATAATCGCAGTAGAACGAGACCTCCTCCGGAGCGATCTGTTTTCTGGAGATCTCGTCTTTGCCGTCCCGGCTTCGCTTCCACACGAGGGAACGGTTCCGAAAGAGCGTCAGCCTTTCGTAACCCAGGCGGGACTGACGGACCCACTCCGAGCAGAAGGTCGATTCCGCAGAGCGCCGCGGTGTCGGAGCGGCGCCGGCGGGCGAGGCGGGGCCCGCGGAGAGCGTGGCGGCGGCGGCGAACAGGATCGCCCCGCAGAGGCTCCTCACGGGCCGGCCCGTCGCGCGGACTCGAGCGCGAACGCCAGCTCGTCGGCGCGGGCGATCCTTCCGCCGGCGCGGGCAGCCCGGGTCTCGGCGAGCGCACGTCCGATCCGCGGCCCCGGGGCGACTCCGGAGCGGAGCAGGTCCGCGCCGCGGATGGTCAGCCCGACGGGCGCGAGCCATCGGCGCCTGTGCCGCCGGCCCTCCGCGGTCCGCGGTTCGAGCGCCGCGGCGGCGATCCTCTCGTCCCAGGAAAGCGGCGTCGCACACGCGGCGGCGGCGAAGGGATCTCGCCGCGTGGAGGCCCATCGCTCGAGCGCGCGTCGGTCGGAAGATGCCGCCGCAAGGCGCCGCGCCAGCTCCACGCACGCGGCCTCCGAAAGCTCACCGGCCCAGACCAGAAGCGGCAGGAGCCACGTGGTCTCCTTCCGCGGGTGACCCGCGAGCCGCTCCGCGCGCCCGAGCGCCGCGAGCACCGCCGGAGTGGCGCGCCATTCCGGCTGGAGCGCCGCCCCAATCCCGAGAGAGTCGAAAAGGAGAACGGCGGCGACGAACCGGCCCTCCGGGAGGGTCCGCTCGAGCTCGCGCCGGAGGCGTTCGCCCGAGACGGTTTTAAGCGCGCCGGCCGAGACCGCGGCCACGATCCATCGCCGGGTCCGGCTCTCCAATCGAAGCCCGAGCCGCGCCGCGTACCGGACGGCCCGCAGAGCGCGGGTCGGGTCGTCCTCGAACGAGCGGGAGTGGAGCGCCCGCAGGAGCCGGCGCGCGAGATCCGCCGCGCCGCCGAAAGGGTCATGCATCCTGCCGCCGCTCCCGAGCTCGATCGCCATCGCGTGGATCGTGAAGTCGCGCCGGGAAAGGTCCTCCTCGAGCGGCGCGGGCGACACGTCCGGGAGCGCCCCGGGATGGCGGTAGATCTCCCGGCGCGCCCGAGCCAGATCGATACTCCACCCGTCGGGAGTCACCAGCGTGGCGGTGTCGAATCTTTCATGAACTTCGACGGCCAGGCCGGCGGCTTTCGCGGCCCGGCGCGCGAGCGCGACGGCGTCGCCTTCGACGACCACATCCACGTCGCGGTTGCGCGCGCGTCGTCCGAGCAGTCGGTCCCTCACCGCCCCGCCCACCACGGCGAGGCGCTCCCCCGCCGCGGCCTCGGTGACCGGGCGCAGGGCGGCGAGGAGAGAGCGCGAGAGCCGGACCCGCGGCGGATCCGGCATCACTCGAAGAGATATTCGACCGAGTCCTCGCCCGCGAGCGCCCGGATCTCGCTCGTCAACCCGGAGGAGGCCGCGATGCGCATGGAGTCGGCCGCGCGCAGCGTCGCCTCGAACTCCCCCGGCCGAAAGAGGCGAATCGACACGGGCGTCGTTCCGGGATGGGAGCGGAGGCTGTCCTTGACCCGGGCGAGCACGTTCTCGTCGGCGAAGGCGAGATTGACGCGGATCATCATCTCGCGCGCGCGACGCTCGTGGATCCCCTCGAGGCGGACGATCTCCCGCACCGTCATCTCGAACGCGGCGCCCGACTCCCGCACGGTCCCGGTCACCAGCACCGGCAGGTCGGGCTGGAGCCAGTGGCCATCTTTTTCGTACTGGCTCGCAAAGATGCAGATCGGGATGCTGCCCGAGGTGTCCTCGAGACACGCCTTCAGCATGGTCTTGCCTTCGTTGGCGCCCTTCTTGATCTTCTGCTTTTTCATGTTGGTCAGGACGCCGCCGATCCTGACGCTCTGGTCCACGCGGCCCGCGAGGTCGGCGATGCGCACGTCCGCGAAGCGCTCGATGGCGTCGGCGTACTTCGCCAGGGGGTGCCCGGTGACGTAGAACCCGAGGATTTCCTTTTCCCCTTTCAGCCGGTCCTCGAGCGACCACTCCGGAAGCTCCGGGAAGTCGTCCCCGGGCGGACCGCCGCCCTCTGCCGCTCCCCCGAACAGGCTCGTCTGTCCCTGCTCGTCGTCGTCCCTCTGGCGCGCCGCCTGCGCGACGACGCGCTCGGAGGCCGCGGCCAGAGTCGCGCGGTTCTTCCCGAGAGAATCAAACGCCCCGGCAGCGATGAGAGCGTCCAGGGTCCGCTTGTTGACCAGCCGCGAGTCGAGCCGCAGCGCGAATTCCGTGAAGGACGAAAAGTTCCCCTTCGACCGCTCGTCCAGAATCGCCTGCGCCGCGGCCTCCCCGACGCCTTTCACAGCGGCCAGCCCGAACCGGATCCCTCCCGCCACTCCGGCGAAGGCCTTTCGCGATTCGTTGATGTCCGGCGGAAGAACGGGGATGCCCATTTCGACGCAGTCGCCGATGACCTTCACGATGCCGTCTGTGTTGCCGATCTCCGCCGACAGCGTCGCGGCGAGAAAATCGACCGGGAAGTGCGCCTTCAGGTACGCCGTCTTGTAGGCGACCAGCGCGTACGCGACGGCGTGGGACTTGTTGAATCCATACCGCGCAAAGGGCTCGATCAGAGACCAGAGCTCCTTCGCCTTTTTCCTGGGCGTCCCGTGCTCGGCCGCTCGCGAGAGAAACTTCTCCCCCTCCGCCGCCATGATCTCGACTTTTTTCTTTCCGATCGCCTTGCGCAGGAGATCGGCTTCCGCCAGGGAATAGCCGGCGACGATCGCGGCGATGCGCATCACCTGTTCCTGGTAGACGAGGATCCCGAGCGTCTCCGCGAGAACGTCCGCGATTTCGGGCAGCGGCGAGGTCACCTTGCTCGTGCCGTTGCGGCGCCGCACGTACTCCACGACGGTG
>JBBQDF010000106.1:0-8285 GCA_038319475.1 Thermoanaerobaculia bacterium | reverse complement strand
GAAGGATCTTTCCGCGAGCGCGGTGCCCTCCCCGTTATCCGTCACCCGATGAGCGACGTGCGCCGCGCCGTGGAGAATTCAAACGGCGCGCGAACGGCGGAATGCTCCGGGTGACCCGGGCCCCGGACGCCCGATGACTTTTCCCGCCCCGGGCGAGTTCGCAGCCGACGCGGCGGGTCCTCTCGCCGGTCTTCTGGTGCTGGACGTGTCGCGCACGCTCGCGGGGCCGTTCTGCTCGATGCTGCTCGGCGACATGGGAGCGACGATCGTGAAGATCGAGCAGCCTGGCGAAGGAGATCCGGCCCGCGGCTGGCCGCCCTTCGCCGACGGCCACAGCACGTATTTCTCGAGCGTCAACCGGAACAAACGGAGCGTCACGCTCGACATCCATCGTCCGGAGGGGCAGGCGCTCATCCGGCGGATGGCGGCGAGCGCGGACGTCTTCGTCGAGAACTTCAAGGTGGGATCGCTCGCCCGCTGCGGGCTGGATTTCGAGGCGCTTCGCCAGATCAACCGCCGCCTCATTTACTGCGCGATCTCCGGATACGGGCAAACGGGGCCTCGGAGGCACGAGGCGGCCTTCGACCTGATCGTGCAGGCTGAGAGCGGCATCATGAGCGTGACCGGAGACGCCGACGGCGATCCCACCAAAGCGGGCGTGCCTCTCGCGGACATGACGGCCGGGCTTTACGGCGCCTTTGGCACCCTTGCCGCGCTGCGGGCCCGCGAATTGACCGGAGAGGGGCAGCTTGTCGATGTCGCGCTTTTAGACAGCGCCCTTTCGCTGCTGGCGTTTCATGCGTCGAGCGTACTCGCGGCGAGCGGAAGCCCCGGGAGGCTCGGCAACCTTCACCCCTCGCTCGCCCCGTACGAAGTGTTCCGGGCTTCCAATGCGAGCTTTGCGCTCGGCGTCGGCACGGACGCCCTCTGGCGCCGGCTGTGCGCCGTGCTCGCGCCCTGCGGCTTTGCGCCCGACGAGTCCCTGGCGACGAACGCCGGGCGGGTCGAGCGCCGGGGTGCGCTGCACGCGCTCCTCGAAACGGTTTTTTCCGGGAAGCCAGCGGAGCACTGGGTCTCGCTCATCAAGTCGGCCGGGATTCCGTGCGGCGCGATTGAATCGGTCGAGGCGGCGATCCGGGGAGCGGAGTCGGGGAGCCGCGACATGGTCATCGCCGTCCCCGACGGCGCACTGGGGGTGACGCGGCAGATCGGGCTTCCGGTAAAGCTGTCGGCCACCCCGGGTAGCATCCGCCGCGGTCCTCCGGGCCTCGGAGAACACAACGAGGAGGTCTATTGTCGCTGGCTGGGCCTCTCGAAAGACGAGCTGAACGATCTGAAAGACCGTCAGGTCATTTAAGCTCGTCGATGCGATGAAGCAGCCCGAAAACGACGTTTTGCCGGCGGAGGATCTGGAAGCTCCCTTGCCGCGCGAAGAACGCGGCGGCGAAACACCCGCGGTGGCGTCGCCCGCCACGGGCCTCCCTCTTTCCTTTGCGCAGCAGCGGCTCTGGATCCTCGACCAGCTGGAGCCCGGGAACCCGGCTTACAACGTGCAGGTCGCGTTGTCTCTGAGCGGGAATCTCGATCTGTCCGCGTTTTCCCGCGCTCTGTCGGAAATCGTCAGCCGTCACGAAATTTTGCGGACCTCCTTCGCGGTGTTTGCCCGGGAGCCTCGTCAGCTCATTCATCCGCCGAGGCCGGTCCGTCCGGATCCGATTTCCCTGGAAGAATTGCCGGAGCTCGAGCGAGAGAGCGTGGCGCTCCTGCACGCCGCGGAGGAAGCGCAACGCGCTTTCGACCTGACACGGGACCGCCTCTTTCGCGTCGTCCTTCTCCGATTGGGTCCCGCACGGCACGTTTTTCTTCTGACGATGCATCACATCGTGACGGACGGCTGGTCCACGGGCGTTTTTTTCCGGGAGCTCGGGGCGCTCTACGAATGCTTCGTGGAGGGGAGACCGTCTCCGCTCCCCGAGCTGGCGATTCAGTACGCCGACTTCGCCGCCTGGCAGCGAGAGTGGCTAGAGGGACCGACTCTCGACGGCCTGCTCGGCTACTGGAAGGACAAGCTCGGGGGAAAACTGCCCGTCCTGGATTTCCGGACGGCGCCCGCCGAACCTCCCGCCCACGGTTTCCGTGGAGCTCGGCGCCCGTTTCAGATTCCGCGGGAAACAGCGGAACGGTTGAAAGATCTGGGCCTTGCGGAGGGCGCGACCCTCTACATGACGCTCCTCGCGGCTTTCGCGGTCCTTCTGACGCGCTACTGCCGGCAGGAGGAGATCGTGGTCGGGACCCCGACGGCGGGACGAGCGCAGATCGAAACGGAGGAGCTGATCGGCTTCTTCATCAACCCGCTTCTGCTTCGTCTCGACCTTTCCGGAGATCCCACATTTGCGGAACTCCTCTCGAGGGTCCGGGACGTGTCGCTCGAGGCCTACGAGCACCAGGACCTTCCGTTCGAGAAACTCGTCGAGGCACTTGCGCCCGAGCGGCGGCCAGATCGTTCGCCGCTCTTCCAGGTCTGGTTCGTGCTTCAGAACGTGCCCAACGCGAACCTCGAGCTTGCGAGGTTGAAGGTCGAGCCGCTCGAGCAGGACGGCGGCCAGGTAGATCGAGGCCCGGCGGGTGCGGCTCGGCACGATCTGCGGCTGGGATTGCTCGTGACTCCGGAGGGTCTGAGCGGAGCCTTCGAATACAGGACGGAGGTCCTGGAGGAGGCCACGATCCTCTCGATGATCCGCAGCTACGAGGTGCTGCTCCGCCTGATCGTGCGCAATTTCGATGTTCCGCTGACGGCGCTCCTGTCCCGGCTCTCGGCGTGCGAGGAAGCCGAGCAGCGGAGGCTGCGCGCGAAGGAACTCGAAAGCGCGATCGGATCTCTGCGGAGCGCCCGCCGTAAGGGAGTTGCGACCGACCCCCCGCACTGAGACGGGAATCCGAGCGGCGATCTTTTACTGCGGGCTGCCGCGCGTCATCTTTAGAGGCCGCGCCGGCACCCGGCGACGCTTCGCACGGGTAGACTGCGAGGCGATGGCGCGACTTTGGATCTCCGCCGCCTGCTCGGAAGAATGCGGCGTCCAGGTCGCGGGAGAGCTCGACACCGAGACCCGTGAGTTTATTCACCGGCTGCGGCTCCCGGAGGGCTCGGAAAAGCTGGTGACTCAGATCCCCACCGAGGTCGTTCCCGCCCGCCTGGTTACCTTCGCCCCCGAGACGCCGGCGTGGTCCTCGTTTGGTCGATTGATTGTCCGCTGTGTCATCGGAAGATCGAGATCGCGCGCGATCCCGCTTGACTTGCGCCTCATTTGCGCCCATCCTGCACCCGTGGGCCGATGGGCCGTTCCTGGTGGCCAGGGGACGGCCGCGGTGGTTCCCTCGGCCTCTCAATTAACCGATGCGTGGTTTTGAAAAAGAAGGGGTCCGGCGAAGAAGATTCGACGATCGATGGAACACTGGCATTTAAAAAAGGGGAAGGTGCTGTCTTGAACCTCACAAAACGGCAAAAAGAGATTTTGGACTTCATTCGTTCGTACCGCGAGGAGGAGGGTATTTCCCCCACTCAGCGCGAAATCCGCGAGAAGTTCCAACTCTCCTCCTTCGGGACCGTTCAGAAGCACCTGAAGCGCCTGGAAGAAAAAGGGGCCCTTTCGCGGCAGTGGAATCGCAGCCGGGGGATTTCCCCCGCCGCCCTCCCGGGGAGCGCCCGCGAGATTGCGCTTCTCGGAACTGTGGCGGCCGGCCGGCCGATAGAGCCCTTCCCCGACGAGGAAACGATCGAAGTCCCCGCGTCTCTCCTCGGGAAAGGGGAGCACTTCGTCCTCCGCGTCCGCGGAGATTCGATGGTGGAGGACGGAATTCGCGACGGCGATTACGTCGTCGTCGCCCGGCGGGGAAGCGCGCAGAACGGGCAGACCGTCGTCGCGCTCGTGCGCGGTGAGGCCACGCTCAAACGCTACTACTCGGAGGGAGCGCGCGTCCGGCTCCAGCCCGCCAACGCATCCATGAAACCGATTCTCGCCGACGCGCGGGACGTCACCGTGCAGGGTGTCGTGACCGGGCTGATCCGCGACTACGCGAGCGCCTGAGGCGTTGCGTTGCGCTGGCGCGCGGGATCAAGAGTCGTGCGGTTTCCGGAAGGTTGCCGGCGGTTTTCGATCGGGTAGAATCGGCGGCCCCGGGGCGACGTACCCAAGTGGTTAAGGGAGAGGTCTGCAAAACCTTTATTCGGCGGTTCGAATCCGCCCGTCGCCTCCAGTCGTCCTCCTCGAGGCGGCGGCCGGCCTCGTGAATACGCGATAGGCACGAACACTCCCGGCGGACCCCCCGAGGGTTCGGGGTGTGGTCAGGCGTTCGCGACCCCTCTGCTACCATTCGCGGACATGCCGGAGTGGCGAAATGGGTAGACGCACGGGACTTAAAATCCCGAGGGCCGAAAGGCCCGTGCCGGTTCGACCCCGGCCTCCGGTACCAGGGCTGACGCGGGCATGAGCCAGTCCGTCGTGAACGGGCTTCCGGAGCTCGAGGAGAGCCTCGGCTACACATTCCGCGACCGCGACCTCCTCCTCCGGGCGGTCACCCACAAGTCGTACAGCAACGAACGGCGCGACCTTCCCTCTCCCGACAACGAGCGGCTCGAATTTCTGGGAGACACCGTCCTCGGGTTCGTCGTCGGCGATCTCATCTATCGCAACTTCCCGAACCTTCAGGAGGGTGCCCTCTCGAAGATCAAGGCGCACCTCGTTTCCGCGGCGACCCTCTCGGTGAAATCCCGACAGCTCACGATCGGGCGTTTCCTCCGGATGGGGACCGGGGAAGCGCGATCGGGCGGCGGGGAGAAGCTTTCGCTGCTCGCCGACGGCTTCGAGGCGATCGTCGCCGCGATATATCTGGACGGGGGGCTGCCGGCGGCGGGGCAGTTCATCCAGCGGGTATTCGCCCCCGACATCGCGGGCATCGATCTGGCGGACCTGTCCTTTCACGACTACAAGACCGCACTCCAGGAATCGGCGCAGGCGCTCGGACTGCCGCTTCCCGACTACCGCATCGTCGACGAGTACGGACCGGACCACGAGAAAGTGTTCGTCGTCGAAGTGTTCTGGGACGGCGAAACGTTCGCGCTCGGCTCCGGAAATTCCAAGCGCGAGGCTCAGAGAAAAGCAGCCAAGGAGGCCCTGAAGAAGCTGGGGCGGGTGCCGGCCTGAAGTCTCTCGGGTCCGGTTGAAGACTCCGCGCGAGGCGGAGTTCAGCGGTCAATCGACGAGCAACGCCGCCCGTTTCAGCTTCAGGGCGCCTTCGCGAGGCGCGCGAGAAAGTCCTCCGGACTCTCGAAACCGACCAGCCGCAGATCCCGGCGCTCCTGTCCGGCGGCGTCGAGGAACACGATGGTGGGGACTCCGAGGATGGCGTACCTGTCGGAGAGCGCCGCTACTTCCGGAGAGCCGGAACGGGTCAGGTCCGCCTTGTAGAGCCCGCGGCGGGAGAGCTCCGCACGCACCCGGGGATCCGTGAAGGTCTTCTCTTCCAGCTCGCGGCAGGGAAGGCACCAGTCCGCCGCGAAGTCGATGACCGCCGGTCTTCGCGCGGCGGCCACGGCTTCGGCGGCATAAGCCCGCCATGGCGGCCCCTCTCCCTCGTGCGGAACCGCGCCGCGCGGACGGAAAAACACGGCCGCCGCGACAAAAAGAAGAGCGGCGAACGCCCGAAGCGCCGGCTTCCATGCCGTGCCGCGCACCGCCAGAAAGATTGCGGCGAGGAGCAGCACGGCCGGGAGGAGCCAGTCCCCGAAGGGCCTCGGCAGGACGGGTCGGAGAAAGTACGCGGCCATCGCGAGCAGCACCCAGCCGAATACTTTCTTGACCGATTCCATCCACACGCCCGCACGGGGCAGGCGCGAGAGACTTCCCGAGAACGCTCCCAGGAAGAGATAGGGAAGGCCGAGGCCCAGGGAGAGGACGAAGAAGAGGAGAAATCCGAGCCCGGCCTGTTGCCGCGCCGCGACGAACGCGAGCAGCCCGAGCACGAATGGCCCGACGCACGGGGCGGCTACGACGCCGACTAGAAGGCCCATCCCGTAGGCGCCGGCGGCCCCTGAACGCGCGCCGGTTTTCTGCATCAGGGCCGTCGGCATCCGGAGGTCGTACAGGCCGAACATGGAGAGCGCCAGGGCGACTAAGACCGCGGCCACGCCCGCGAGGACCCACGGCGATTGCAGGGCGGAGCCGAAGAGCCGGCCGGACAGAGCAGCGGCGACGCCGAGCCCCGAGTACATCGTGCACATGCCGAGCACGTAGATGGCGGCGAGGCGAAACACCCGGCGGCCATCTCCCGCCGCCTGACCGGCGAAAAAGGAAAGCGTCAGCGGGATCACCGGGTACACGCAGGGCGTGAGGTTCAACGCGAGGCCGCCTGCGAAGAGGAGGAGCAGGACGAACGGGAGGCCGCGGCGGTTCAACTGCTGCTCGAAGTCCGCGGAAGCCCCCGCCGCGCGCGTGCCGCTCACCCCGCCGGGCGGCGCGGCCGAAAGGGGAATTGCCCCGCCGGCGAGCGCCGCCGGCGCTGCGATGTTTCCGGCCTCCGACCGGAACGGGAGAGACGCGGGGGCAAAACACTGCGTGTCGTTGCACGCCTGGAAGTCGAGCGTTCCCGCGAATGCCGCGGCCGCTGTGCCCGTCCAGGAGACCGGCACGGTCACGGTGAACGCGCCTTCGTAAACCGAGAGCGGCTTCTCGGCGAAAGAGAACTTCTTCATCTGCCCGGGCGGGTAGGCCGGGGCGCCTGCCGACGCTCCCGGCGGAGCCTCGAGCTTGACCGCGGTCGGGATCAGATAGTCCTCGTTCGGGGTGTGGCTGTTGACGTGGTACCCGGCGAGGATCGTCGCGCCGATGCGGAGGATCCCCGCGTTCTTCCCGGAGGGTTCGAGGCGGGCGGAAAGGGAGATGATCTCGGCCGGTTTTGCCGGGGGAAGGGCGAGAGCGGCCGAGAGCGCGGCCGCCAGGAGGACCAGAAATGCCAGCGCGCGCCGGGCGCTCACGGTTTCGACGGCGCTGCCGTCAGCCGCGAAAGCATCGCGTTGACGCGCTCGATGTAGGGCGACTTCGGGTGGTCCTTCTGGAACTTCTTGAACAGCGCGAGCGCTTCCGCCGGCTTGTTCTCGGCAAGCGGCAGCTGGGCCTTGAAGAGCTCGGCGCGCTCCCGTCGGAGAGGGTCGCGCGACGTCGCGAGAACGCGGTCGATCGTTCGCCGGGAGCTCGCGATCTGACCGAGGTCGAGCAGGACGGCCGCGAGGATCTCGCGCGCCTCGTCATGAACCGCGGCGGGGGCATTCGGAGCCGACGCCGCCCTCTGCAGGCGCGGAAGCGCGGCGGCTGAATCCGACCGCTGGTAGAGCTCGCGTCCGGTCTCGAGCGCCTCTTTCGCGGGGAGCTTCGCGATGTCCTGTGACTCGACGCGCCTGGCAAAGGCCCGGTACGCGGCCGTGTCCTGCGCGATGTGCTGGTAGAACTCGGGCGCGCTGGTGAACCCCTGCATCAGAAAAACGATCCGGCCTTCCGGAGTCGTGACGAGGACGGCGGGTGTCTCCCGCACCCCGTACCGGCGCGCCAGCTCCCGCCCTTCGCCGGACGTCAGCGATACCTTTACTGGGACCATGGGCAGGAGCACGGCCTCGAACTGGAAAGCCGGATAGAGAAGCGCGTCCATGCGCCGGCACTGCCCGCAGTCCTGATCGTCGAACTCGACATAAACGAATTTGCTTTCGGAGGTGGCGCGCGCCCGGGCCTCGTCAGGAGTCGCCGCCCAGCGGGCGTTGCCCGGGCTCGCGACGGCGGAACCGGCGGCAGGGGCGGCGGAAGATCCGGAGGGCGTCGTCGACACCGGCTGCTGCGCCCGGGCCGGCAGAGCGAGGCCCGCCAGACAAAGTGCGATCGCGGTTCTCAAGCGGGAGCCTCCAGTCTGCGGCGGGAAAACGAGCGCGCCGCTTCGGGCATTCCCGGCGGGGCACCCGTCTCACTCATGAGCCGATGATCTCATCGCCGCTGCCCGCTGACAGGCGGCGAGCAAGCGTGGCCCCGAGTTCCGGTCGGACGGTCTCCGTGCCGGGGCTTTTCCGCGGAACGGCGGCGCAGCGGACGCCGGGAAACCCCCGTTGTCACGTCGAGGGAATCCCGCTACACTCGCGGCCCGGTGAGAACGCCCAGGTAGCTCAGTTGGTAGAGCAAGGGACTGAAAATCCCTGTGTCGGCGGTTCAATTCCGTCCCTGGGCACCAAAGATCGGCCGTCTGGCGCG
>JBBQDF010000105.1:0-8341 GCA_038319475.1 Thermoanaerobaculia bacterium | reverse complement strand
AGACTCCCGACTCGTACGCTGAACGCTGAACGCGAACCGCTCAACGCTGAACCTTCAACTCTCAACTCTCAACTCTCAACTCTCAACCCGACTCCCCAATGACCATGCTCGGCCGCGCGAACCCTCTGGAACGGATCGCTCGGGGGCTGATCGGGCGTCTCTGGCCCGCGCGGGCCCCGGTGCCGCTCGCCCCGCGGGCGTGCCGGGTCGTCGCGCACCGGGGGGCGGCTCGGGTGCGGCCCGAGAACACGATCGACGCGTACGCCATCGCGATGGACCTCGGGGCGGACGCGATCGAGGCGGACGTCTGCGTCACGCGCGACGGGCGGTTCGTGATCTGGCACGACGCGGACCCGGCGGAAAAGATCGCGCTCGCCCGGCAGACGGGCCGGGAAAATCTTCTGTGCACGCCGGACGTGCCGACCCTGATCTCCCGGTGGCGGCGGCGGGTGCGGGACCTCGACTTCGAGGAGTTCCGGTCCCATTACGGCTACCGGCCTCGCAAGGGGGGGCTCTCCGACTTCATCGGCAATGACGACCCGCCTCTGGTTCCGGCGGCGACGCTCGACGACCTGATCGCCTGGGCGGACCGGGAGCCCCGGCTCTCGACCGTGTGCCTCGACATCAAGCTCGCCGCAGATCAAGCCGACGCGGCCGAACGGCTTTTCGACGCGCTCCGGCGGCTCTTCGCGGACCGGCGCGGGAGGGAGTTCCCTTCGATCGCGCTGCTGACTCCGGAGCGGGAGATTGTCGAGACGTTCCAGGCCGCGGCCGCGCTGCGGCCGCACGACGAGCGCCTCAGGATCTACGGCGACTTCGAGCTGCCGGGCGTCCTGTCCGCCGCGCGCCGCCTCGGGCTGCGGCACGTCAGCATGGGACTCGGCCAGCGTCTCTGGCGCGACTTCCGCGATGAGGTCGCTCACGTCATCCGGGCGCGCGAGCGCGGCGAGCTCGATTCCCTGATCTTATGGACGATCAACGCGCCCGGGGAGCTGCGCGAGCTCGTCTCCTTCGCCCCGGACGGGATCCTGACGGATGACCCCCCGCTGCTGCGGATGCTGCTGTCCCGGCACCGCGCGGGCGCCGTCGGGGCGCATCTCTCGGAGGCGTCCCCGCACGGTTAGAATCCCGAAGTGCTCTATCGCTTCGATCACGTCCGCAAGGCCTACGGACCGAAGGAGGTGCTCCGCGACGTGACGTGGCAGCACAACCCCGGACAGAAAGTGGGCCTCGTCGGCAGAAATGGCGCCGGGAAGACGACGCTCCTCCGGATCGCGCTCGGCCGGGAAGAGCCCGATTCCGGAGAGTTCGTCAAGGCCAACGCGCTCCGCGTCCAGACGGTCGACCAGGCGTTGAACGCGGACTCTCTTTCCGACTCGCTTCACGATTACACGGCGGGCGCGTTCGCCGACCTCCACCGGATCGAGTCGGAGATGCGGCGACTGGAGCACGCAATGGCCGACGGCGACAACTCGGCGGCGGTGCACGACCGTTACGACGCGCTTTCCGACCGCTTCGAGAACGAGGGCGGCTACGACATGGTCGCCGAGGTCGAGAAGGCGCTCTCCGGGCTCGGCTTCGAAAAGGGCGACTTCGAACGGCCCCTCGCCGAGCTCTCCGGCGGTCAGAAGAACCGCGCGATGCTCGCCCGCTCCATACTCTCCAATCCCGACGTGCTCCTCCTGGACGAGCCGACGAACCATCTCGATTTCAACGCCGTCGAGTTTCTGGAGGACTACCTCTCGCGCTCGCGCCGCGCGTACCTGGTCGTGACGCACGACCGCCGATTCCTCGACCAGGTCGCCGAGGAAATCATCGATCTCGAGAACGGGCGGCTCTCCGATTACAGCGGGGGATACAGCTCGTACAAGCGCCAGAAGGCGGAGCGGATCCTGACGGCGACGCGCGCCTTCGACAAGCAGCAGGAGTTCGTCGAAAAGGAGAAGGAATACATCCGCCGGAATATCGCCGGGCAGAACTCGCGGCAGGCCAAGGGCCGGCGGACGAAGCTCGAGCGCGTGGACCTTCTCGAGCGGCCGATGGACGACACCACGACGGTCGCTTTCCGGTTCGACGCGGCCCGCATCGGCGGGCGGAGCTTCCTGCGCACGAAACATCTCGACGCGGGTTACGAGGCGGGGTCGCCGATCGTCCGGGACGTCACCTTCGAGCTCCTCCGCGGCGAGCGCCTCGCGATCCTGGGCGAGAACGGGACTGGCAAGACCACGCTGCTGAAGACCCTCGCGGGCCGCCTCCCGGCGCTCTCCGGGTCGCTCTCGACCGGCCACGACGTCACGATCGGTTACTACGACCAGGAGTTGAAGGACCTCGACCCCAAAGGCCGCGCCATAGACGCCGTCTGGAACCTGAATCCGGGCGCGACCGAACAGTCGATGCGCGGGTATCTCGCGCGTTTCGCCTTCCGGGGCGACGAGGTCTTCGCCCAGATCTCGGGTCTGTCGGGAGGCGAGAAGGGGAGGCTGACGCTCGCCGTCGTGATGATGCAGCGCCACAACCTGCTGCTCCTGGACGAGCCGACGAACCACCTGGATCTCGATTCGCGCGAAGCGCTCGAAGAGTCGCTCGACGGATTTCCCGGATCGATCGTGTTCGTCTCGCACGACCGCGCCTTCATCGACCGCCTGGCCACCCGCGTGCTGGACCTGCGCTCCGGCCGGGCCGTGACCATGGACGGCAACTACTCGGAGACGGCTTCCGCGCGCGCGGAGCGGCGGCGCCGTCCAGAACCCGCGGGGGGCGCTCCGGCGGCGCCCTCTGCCTCGGCCGCACAGCGGAAAGACGCGATGCCTTCCGGCGACGCGCGGGCTCCGCGCCCGATCTCTTCGATCGCCGTTCCCGTCCCCTCTCGCGACAGCCCGGACCGCGACGGAAAGAGGAGGCGCCGGATCCGCTCGCTCGAGGAGAAGATCGCGTCTCTCGAAGCCGTGGTGGTCTCGCTCGAGAACCGCCTCTGGCAGGAGGCGCTGACGCTCGGCCCGATCGCCTCCCGCGACCTCGCGGCTCAGAAGGCGGCGCGGCAGCAGGAGCTCGACACGCTCGTCGAGGACTGGGCGAAGCTGTCCGAAGAAGAGACATCGGAGGCAGGACGCCCGTCGTGAGCGATGCCGTCGAAACACGCGCCGCGATCCTGGCGATCGGCAGCGAGATGCTCGGGCCGGAGCGGCAGGACACCAACTCCCTCTGGCTGACCGCGCGGCTGGAAGAGATCGGGATCCCGGTCGTGCGCAAGGCGATCATCGGCGACGATCCCGACGCGATCGTGCGGGAGCTCGAGACGTCCTCGCGGGAGGCGTCGCTCCTGATCTCGACGGGGGGGCTCGGACCCACGGCGGACGACGTCACCGCGCCGGCGGTCGCCCGATGGGTCGGCGCCCCGCTCGTGCGCAACCAGGACTTCGTCGCGCGGATGCGCGCCCGCTTCGAGGCGCGCGGCGTTCGGATGGCCGCCGTGAACGAGAAACAGGCGGACTTCATCGAGGGCGCGCGGGTCCTCGAGAATCCGCGGGGCACGGCGCCGGGTTTCTGGGCCGGGAAAGGGAGCTGCGAGGTCGTCGTCCTCCCGGGCGTCCCTTCGGAGATGCGCGAGATCATGCAGCAGAGCGTCCTGCCGGAGCTCGCTCGGAGGGCCGGCGGGATCGTCTCGCGCCGCAAGGTGCTCCGCATCGCCGGGATGGGGGAGTCGGCGGTCGAGGAGATGGTCGAGGGCGTGTACGCCCGGTGGAAGGCGCACCCCGTCACGATTCTCGCGTCTCCGGGCGAGGTCCAGCTTCACCTTCGCGTTCGCGGCGCGCCTCCGGAGGCCGAAGAGACGATCCGGGCGATGGAGCGGGACTTCCGGTCGGTCCTCGGCGAGCGCATCTTCGGCGACGAAACGGAGGACCTCCCCTCCGCGGTCGGACGGCTTCTCCGCGATTCGAGGAAGACGCTCGCTCTGGCGGAATCGTGCACCGGAGGGATGGTCGCCGCCCTCGTGACCGACGTGGCCGGGTCGAGCGACTACTTCCTGGGCGGTGTGGTCTCGTATGGAAACGGCGCGAAGGAGACGCTGCTCGGCGTTTCCCCCGAGACCCTGCGGTCCCGGGGAGCCGTGTCGGAGGAGAGCGTTCTCGAGATGGCGCGCGGCGCGCGTGAGCGTTTCGATGCGGACGTCGCCGCCGCGATCACGGGTATCGCGGGGCCGGACGGTGGAAGCCCCGAAAAACCGGTCGGGCTCGTGTGGTTCGGGATTTCGGATCGCGGCGGCGCGGGCAACGCGAAGCGGCGGTATTTCGTAGGGGATCGGACGCATGTGCGGCGGTCCGCCTCCGTTCACGCGCTCGAGCTCGTGAGGCGCCATCTGGTCGGCTGGAAGACGCCGGATGCCTGAAGGGGAAAGCGCGGAGGGAGCGCGGTCCGTGCGGGTGTTCGTGGCGGTCCCGAGAGACCCGGCCTGGTCAGAGAGCGCGCGAGCTTTTGTCGCGACGCTCCGCCCGGCGTCGCCAGACGCGGCGTGGACGCGCCCCGCGGCGTGGCACCTGACGATCAAGTTCCTGGGCAACGCCCCGGCAAAAGCGCTCGAGATCTTCGCGCGCGCGCTCGAGCCCGCCGCGACGGCTCTGCCTTCCGGGACGCTGATTGCGGGCCCTGCCACCGTGTTCCCACCGCGAGGGCCCGCGCGGGTGCTCGGCCTCGGCTTTGAGAGGACCTTGACCCTCGAGGCACTCGAAACATTCGCTGCCGCGGCGGAGCTCGAAGCGCGAAGCCTCGGGTTGCAGCGGGAAGAGCGCCCGTTTCATCCGCACGTCACCTTCGCCCGTCTGCGCTCGGCCTGGCCGCCGCAGGCCGTCGAAAGGTTCCGGCGGGCCGCGTCGCAATGGCGGTTCCCCGAGTTCCCGGTGAGAGCGTGCGTTCTGTACGCGAGCCGGCTCGAGCCGGGGGGCGCGGTTCACACGCCGATTGCCGAGTGGCCGTTCGCCGGGGCGGGTGCGGGTGCGACCGCGTGAGCCCGCGCGCGCTCGGCTTCGTGGCCCTCTCGTATCTGCTCGGCTCGATCTCCTTCGCGGTGCTGCTCGTAAAATGGAAAACCGGCACCGACATCCGCGCGGAGGGCTCCGGAAACGCGGGTGCGACGAACGTGCTCCGCGCGCACGGGAGGACGCTCGGAATCCTGGTGGCCCTGTTCGACGTGGCGAAGGGCGCCGCCGCGGTCCTGCTCATGCGGATGGTCTCTTCCGACCCGCGGGCGGCGGCGGCGGCGGCCCTCGCGGCGATCCTCGGGCACGTGTTCCCGGTGTTCTACGACTTCCGCGGCGGAAAAGGGGTCGCGACCGCGGTCGGCGCGTTTCTCGCGCTCGTGCCGGTTCCCGCTCTCGTGTGTGTCGCCGCGTTCGTGGTCTTGGTCGCGGTCACCCGTTACGTCTCGGTCGGTTCCATCGTCGGACTGTCGCTGCTTCCACTGGTCGCCGGCCTCTTCCACGCGCCGCTTCCGGTCATCGTCGCCGCCGCGGCCGTCGCCGTGCTCGTCGTCTTCAAACACCTCGAAAATCTGAAGCGACTGGCGGCCGGGACCGAGCGCAAGATCGGACGTTGATGCGCGTCAGCGTCCTCGGCGCCGGCTCCTGGGGCACTGCGCTCGCGCTCCATCTTGCGCGCGCCGGGCACGACGTCGTGCTCTGGAGCCGCGATCCCGGCGTCGCGGCGCACTTAGAGTCGACACGCCGGCACCCGCGGAGGCTTCCCGGGACAACACTGCCGCCAGGCGTTCGCGCGACGGCCGACCTCTCCGAGGCGCTCGCCGACACCGACACCGCGCTGGTGGCGGTCCCGTGCGCCTCGTTCCGGCCCCTCTTCGAATCGATGCCGGCTGAGATCGCGCCCACGCGTTTCGTCTCCGTCGCGAAGGGAATCGAGCCCGAAACGCTCCTGCGGATGACGGAAATCATCCTCGAATATCGCCCGGGAGCTCTGGTGGCCGCGCTCTCGGGCCCGACCTTCGCCGAGGGAGTGGCCCGCGGGGACCCGACCGCCGCCGTGATCGCGGACGCCGGGGGAGAGCTGGCGCGGGATCTCCAGGCACAATTTTCCGACGGCCACCTCCGGCTCTACAGCTCGGACGACCTCGTCGGCGTCGAGCTCGCGGGAGCCCTCAAGAACGTGGTCGCCATCGCCGCGGGGGTCGTCGCCGGGCTCGGGTTCGGACCGAATACGGTGGCCGCTCTCGTCACTCGCGGGCTCGCGGAGCTCGGCCGCATCGTGCGGGCGCGCGGGGGCCAGGCGCGGACGATCGCCGGACTGGCCGGCGTCGGCGATCTCCTGCTGACGTGCACCGGCCGAGAGTCCCGCAACCGGCGTCTGGGCGAGGAGATCGGCCGAGGCGGGCGCCTGGCCGGGATTCTCGAGACGATGCCGGAGGTTGCCGAGGGAGCGCGCACATGCCTGGCGGTCCCGCGCATGGCCGCGCAAGCCGGGATGGAGTCCCCGATCGCGGATGCCGTCGTGCAGGTGCTCTACGAAAACGTTCCGCCCGCCGAGGCGGTCGCCCGCCTGATGACGCGGACCTTGCGGAGCGAATAACCGCAAAGTCCGTCACGACGGCGCCCGCGCCGTTCGATCCTCAACCAGTACTCCGTCATCCCCAGTCCCTCCAGCCCTCTCCCCGAGCGCGGGCCAAGGAGGCAGAGCTGCGCCTTCACCCCGAGGGTGGCTAAGCTCGCAGCGGGAGGAGTCTCCTGACCGAAGGGAAGGAGGAGCCTCCCGCTGCGGGAGCCGCAGCGAACGCAGGGATCAGGCGAGCGGTCGAGGCCGCATCCGGCCGAGCCGCTCGCCGGTGCCTTCGCCGCGTACGGCGAAGGCAGCTTCCCGCAGTGAGCGGAGGCGACGGACTTAGCGGGTCGGAATCCTCAAACGGTCGCCGGGACGGATCTCGTTGGAGGTCACGAGGCTGTTCGCTTTCATCAGTCTCTGGACCGTGGTTCCCGTTCGCGCCGCAATCCGGTAGAGGGTGTCGCCACCCCGGACCCGGTAGCTGCGCGGCGCGGCAGCGACCGAGGGCCTGCTCCGGGACGTCCGCGCCTCGCGGTCGCGGCGCGCGCCCTTTCTCGGTTTGTGTCCCGCGCTGGCGACCTGGAGTTGCGGGATGATCACGACCTGTCCGCGGCGAAGTCGCCCCTTCGAGGGCAGCGAGTTTGTCGACGCGAGGTCCGCGACGGCGACGTGAAACCGGCGGGCGACGGAAGCCAGGGTCTCTCCGCGCCGCGCCACGTGGCGTTTGAACGACGGAGATTGCGCCGTCGGAGCCTCGGAGTAGGCGAGGCGCACGGCTTC
Source organism: Thermoanaerobaculia bacterium (assembly GCA_038319475.1). Classification (GTDB taxonomy): domain Bacteria; phylum Acidobacteriota; class Thermoanaerobaculia; order UBA5066; family Gp7-AA6; genus JALYUA01. Next base: position 1,018 of record JBBQDF010000105.1, on the reverse strand, counting down.
GGCTGTCCCGACCGGGACCTTCAGGAGGTAGCCGTCCGGGACGCGCGGGGTGACATCGCTCCGGAGCTCCGGGTTCAACCGCTGCAGCTCATCGGAGCCCACTTTTTCGCCCGAACCCAGATGCCGGAGGCGGACCGGCCGCTCGAGCAGAACCGTCTCGTACTCGAGGGGCTTCTCGTAATCCACTTCGAAGCCGTAATGCTTCGGGTTCTTCGCGATCAGGGTCGCCGCGATCACTGCGGGGACGTAGTTCTGCGTCTGAGGCTTCAGGATACCGGTCGCCGCCAGCTGCCAGAAGTCCGTGACTCCCGACTTCTCCATGGCGCGCAGGACCCGCCCCTCTCCCGCGTTGTAGGCGGCGAGAGCGAGGTACCAGTCGTGGAAGAGGTCGTGAAGGTACCGAAGGTGCTTCGCGGCGGCTCGCGTTGCCTTCTCGGGATCGCTCCGCTCGTCTAAGACGGCGCTCGAGGTCAGACCGTACTGCCGACCGGTCCTGGGCATGAACTGCCAGATTCCGTGGGCAGTGGCCGCGGAGTGCGCACGGGGAAGAAACGACGACTCGATCAGCGCAACCTGAGCGAGGTCCCCCGGAATCCCTTCTTCTTTGAAGACCCGCCGGATCATCGGCATGTACCGGCCGGATCTGGCAAGCCCGCGGCCGATGACGTCGTGGAGGTCGTGCTGGAAGGTCGCGAGGATCTTGAGGACACCCTCGTTGACGACGATCGGGATGTCGTACGAGACCCCCGGGGCCTCCGAGGCGACGGCGGAAGCGGCCTCGGAGATGGCTTCCGCCGACGCCTCGACCGGAACTTCGATCTTCTGGAGCTCCGGGGAAAGGTGCTGGGGCTCTCCGGACGCCATTTCTTCGGGGGGCGCCGCGAGCGCCTCGTACCGGATGATCCCCTCCCAAAGCTCGGCCGAGAACGATGCCAGGTCGGGACTCGTCACGGGCGGGCCCCCCGGTGGGCGGACGAAGGCAAGCGCCCGGTCGAAATAAAACTGGGCGCACGGGAAG
>JBBQDF010000104.1:0-8393 GCA_038319475.1 Thermoanaerobaculia bacterium | reverse complement strand
CGCGATCTGCCGCTCGGAGAATCGGAGGAGGGGTAGAGCCTTCATCGCCAGCCCGGGTCAGAGAAATCTCTAGCTAGAATGCGGACGTGAACCAGCCCGTCACGATCGTCGGCGCCGGGCTCGCGGGCTCAGAGTGCGCCTGGCAGCTGGCGCGCCGGGGCCACCGGGTCCGCCTCTTCGAGATGCGACCGAAGGTGACGACCTCCGCCCACCGCACGGACCGGTTCGCCGAGCTCGTCTGCTCCAACTCCTTCCGGTCCGACAATCCCTTGAACGCCGTCGGGCTTCTGAAGCGCGAAATGGAGGAGCTCGACTCCGTCATCGTCAGAAGCGCCCGGGCCGCCGCGCTGCCGGCCGGCGACGCGCTTGCCATGGACCGCGACGTCTTCTCCGCCGCAGTCACGGCCGCCCTGTCGAGCCTCCCCGAGATCGAGGTCGTCCGGGAGGAGGTCCGGGAAATCCCCCGGGAAGGGCACGTCGTGATCGCGACGGGACCGCTCACGTCCGCGGCGCTGGACGCCGAGATCGGGCGGCTCCTCGGGACGGAGGACCTCTACTTCTACGACTCGATCGCTCCCGTGGTCGTCGCGGACAGCCTCGATTTTTCGAAGATGTACGCGATGTCCCGGTACGGCAAGGGCGCAGGCGCGGACTACTGGAACTGCCCGCTTTCGCGCGAACAGTACGAAGAACTCATGACGGATCTTCTCGCCGGCGAAACGGTGCCGATCCACGACTTCGAAAAGGGGATCTACTTCGAGGGGTGCCTCCCGATCGAGGTCATGGCGGAGCGCGGCCTAGAGACCCTCCGGCACGGTCCGATGAAGCCGATGGGACTGCCCGAGCCCTCGACCGGCCGCATTCCCTGGGCCGTCGTGCAACTGCGCCAGGACGACCTCGCGAAGGAGCACTACAACCTCGTCGGCTTCCAGACGAAGTTGAAGATCGCCGAGCAGCAGCGCATCTTCCGCAAGATCCCGGGTCTCGAGAACGCGTCCTTCGCCCGCTATGGGATGCTTCACCGCAACACGTACATTCACGCCCCGGCCCATCTCGATCGGCTGTGGCGAATGCGCCGCGAGCCGCGGATCTCGTTTGGCGGCCAGATCACGGGTGTCGAGGGATACGTCGAGAGCGCCGCGACGGGACTCGCAGTCGGCCGCACGATCGCGCAGACGCTCGAGGGACGCGACCCCGTCGAGATCCCGGCGACGACGGCGATCGGATCGCTCGCGCGGCACTGCTCCGACCGCCCGCCGACGGAGAAATTCGAGCCGATGAACGTGACGTTCGGGTTGATCGAGGACTCCTCTCACTCGCCCATCCGCGACAAGGCGGAGCGCCGCCGCCGCATGGTGGAGCGGGCGCTTTCCGCGATCCGAGACTGGCGGGAATTGACGTGCACGCCGGTCGCGGTGGCCCGATGAGCGACCTCACCTTCCGTCGGTTCTTTATCGAGCTGACCGCGGAGTACCGCGGCCGACTCGCTCCCATTGGTCAGTCCCAGTCGGCTCGCGATCTGGACTGCGGAGTACCGCGGCCGTCTCGCTCCCGTTGGTCGTCCGGCTCCCGTTTCCCGGCTCCCGGTTCGCCGGGATGCTGACCTTCCCACGCATCGAGGAGGCGCGCCGGCGCCTGGCCGGCGTCGCGATCCGGACGCCGGTCCTGCGCTCGCGTCAGTTCGACGAAGCCGCGAACGCCGCGGTGTTCTTCAAGGCGGAGAATCTCCAGCGCGCCGGGGCTTTCAAGTTTCGCGGGGCGTACAACAAGATCAAGGGCGAAGCCGAGACGTCGAAGTTCACCGAGGTGGTCGCCTATTCCTCGGGCAACCACGCGCAGGCGGTGGCGCTGGTGTCCCGGATCCTGGGACTGAAGGCGACGATCGTGATGCCGAGCGACGCGCCCGCCGCCAAGCTCGCCGCCACGCGCGGCTACGGAGCCGACGTGGTGCTCTACGACCGCTACGCCGAGAGCCGCGATGAGATCGGGCAGCGGCTCGTGCGCGAGCGCGGCGCCCTCCTGGTGCCGCCCTTCGATGACTACCGCATCATGGCGGGCGCGGCCACGGCCGCGGTGGAGCTCCTCGAGGAGGTGCCGGACTTAGACGCGCTGGTGATACCCGTCTCCGGGGGAGGACTGATCGCCGGATGCGCTTTTGCGGCCCGCTACCTGCGGCCGCAGATCTCCGTCTACGGGACGGAGCCCATCACGGCCGCCGACACGGCCGATTCGCTGGCAAGAGGGGAGCGCGTTTCGATCGGCGTGCCGCGGACCATCGCGGACGGGTTACAGGTGTCCTCTCCGGGAAAGCTCACGTTTCCCATCGTCCAGGAAACCGTCGAGGCCATTCTGCTCGTATCGGACGATGAGATGGTCGAGACGCTGTGCTGGATGCTCGAGCGCATGAAAGTGCTGGTCGAGCCGTCGGGAGTTGCGGCCGCCGCGGCGGTGCGCCATCGGAAAACCGACTTCTCCGGAAAGAAAGTCGGCGTGATTCTTTCGGGCGGCAACGTCGATCGCGACCGGCTCGCGGCCTACTTGACCGCGCCGTCGCCGAAATGAGGCGCCTGCGGCCGGCGATTCTTCTGACGCTGCTGCCCGCGGTCCTCTCCGCGCACGACTTCTGGATCGAGCCCTCCACGTTCCGTCCGGCCGTGCATCAGAACTTTACGGTCTCGCTGAAGGTCGGAGAGCATTTTCAGGGCGAGCCCGTGCCGCGCGACGACCGCCGCATCAAGCGCTTCTTTCTCATGTCGGCGCTCGGCGAGGCACCTGTGCCGGGACTTCCCGGAACCGATCCCGCCGGATTCGCGCGGGTCGAAGCCCCGGGCCTGGCGGTGATCGGATACCGCAGCGACCGTTCGCCGGTGACGCTCGAAGCGGACAAGTTCGAGAAATATCTCGCCGAACAGGGGCTCGATCAGGTGTTGAAGGAGCGCGAGAAGCGCGGCGAACGGCAGAAGCCGGGCCGCGAAGTCTTTTCCCGCAGCGTCAAGTCGATCGTGTTCTCAGGCGTGAGAGGCCGTGAGTACGACAGGCATCTCGGTCTCACTCTGGAGCTCGAGCTCGGCACGGACCCCGCGGCGTGGCGTGAGGACGCTCGAGCCGGTCCCCCGATGAAGTTCCGGCTGACCTACGAGGACAAGCCTCTCGCGGGGGCGCTCGTCAAGGCCATCTGCCGGGACGAGCCGGACAAAACCCTGACCGCCCGATCGGGAAAAGACGGAGCCGTCACGCTCCGCCTGCCCCGGCGCGGTGTCTGGCTCGTCGAAACCGTTCACATGGTCCCGGCGCCCACAGGAGTGGATGCCGACTGGGAGAGCGTCTGGACATCTGTCACGTTCGAGATTCCATGAGGATCCGGCGGTCTCTGAGTGGCGAGTGGCGCGTCACAGCGGAAGATGGAGCGGCCCCGCCGCGTTGAGTCTCCTGTGACAACCCGGACCCCGCTTGCGCCGGCCGTGATGGCATCCAGTGCCTGCGCGCGTCCTCGTGTCGGAAAGAGCGCCCTGTTCGCCGCGTGTCTGGTCGTTTCCGCGCTTCTGCCGGCGTGTCGCCGCGCGGAGCCCCGCGAGGATGAATCGGGCTCCGCGAAGCGATACCGGTTTCACGGCGTCGTGCGGGAAGTAAAAAACGGCGGCGCGGACCTTCTGGTGGACCACGACGCGGTGCCCGGATTCATGGGCGCGATGACGATGCTCTTCCCGACCCGGGGCGCGCCGGAGGTAACGCGAGCGCTCGCGCCGGGGGACGTCGTCGACGCGACCCTTATCGTCGAAGAGAGCCGGTACTGGCTCGAAGGTATCCGGCGGACGAAGGGTTCTGGCACGCCGCGCCCTCCCGCGACCGCTTCCGAACCGCCGCCCGCAAACGCCGAGCCGCCCGCAGGCGCCGACCCGCCCGCAGGCGCCGTGACTCCGGTTCCCAATCGCGCCGTCCAGCTCGGCGCCCGCGTCCCCGACTTCGAGCTGACGGACCAGGCCTCTCGGCAGGTCAGGCTGTCTTCTCTCCGGGGCGAGCCCGTCGCGGTCACCTTTTTGTACACGCGCTGCCCGGTGGCGACGGCGTGCCCGATGACGACGGCCAAGTTTTCGCGCCTGGACGCGATGTTGAAGCAGAAGGGCTATGGAAAACTCCTCGTCGTGACCGTCGATCCGGAGCACGACACGCCGGCGGTTCTCGCCGACTACGCGAAGAAGGCGGGAGCGAACGTCGACCGCTGGAAGTTTCTGACGGGCTCCCCGGCGGCCGTGGCGGAGGTCGCGTCCTCCTTCGGCGTTCTCTATTACTTCGAGCGCGGGCAGGTGATCCACGGTCAGGCGGTCGCGGTGGTCGATCCCGAAGGGCGGCTTGCCGCAATCTATTACGGAGAGAGCTGGGAGCCGGAGCATCTGCTCCGCGACATCGAGAAAGCGAGGAAGGAATGAGGCGCACGCGCCTGGCGGCGGGTCTGGTGTTTGCGGCGGTATCCGGGAGCGCGCTCGTCCTTCTGGCGGCGGGACCCCATCCCTCGACCACGTTCGTCGAGTACTGCGCGAAATGCCACGGCGAGGACGGCAAGGGCAACACGCCCAAGGGCAAGAAGCTGATGGCGAGAGACTTCACCGACTCGGAGTGGCAGTCCGCCAAGAGCGACGCGGAGCTGATCAAGACGGTCACGAAGGGCGGAGAGGACATGCCGGCCTTCGGGAAGAAGTTCTCGAAGGAGCAGATCGGGAGCCTGGTCAGGGACGACGTGCGCGGCTTCGGAGCCGAGCGACCAAAGGGAGCGAGACGGCCGCGGTACTCCGCGGTCAACTAGATCGGGAGTTGAAGAGAAGCGGAGAGCTGACGGCTATCCCCTTCGCCCCTTCGCCCTTCCCTCGCGACAGGGCGCCCGCCGCCCTCTTCCCTTACACTTCTCGCGGTGATCACGCTGTCGCGGGCGATCGACGACTTCATCGCCTACCTGGCGGACGAGCGCCGCTTTTCTCCCGCCACCGTGCTCGCCTACCGCTCGGACCTCGATAGATTCGCGGACTTCTGGGAGACCGAATTCGAAGCGACGCCGGCCGCGAAGACGCCGCTTTCTAAAATCGACACGCTGGCGGTGCGGTCTCACCTCGCCTCGCTCCATCGCGCGAATCTCTCCAACCGCTCGCTCGGCCGGCATCTCTCGACCGTGCGCTCTTTTCTGCAGTGGGCCTGCCGCGAGGGTCACCTGGAGCGCAATTCGGCCCGCGGGCTGCCTTCACCGCGCGCGCCGAGGGGCCTTCCCCGGGCGCTCACGCTGCCCGACACCGAAACGCTGCTCGATGCCGAGGACGAGACGCCGTTTCCGGAGCGCGAGCACGCCCTCTTCGAGCTGCTGTACGCGACGGGCCTGCGAGTTTCGGAGGCCGCGGCCCTGGATCTCGAGGACGTGGACCTTTCCGCGCGCATGCTGCGCGCGCAGGGAAAGGGGCGCAAGGAACGGATCGTCCCCTTCGGCGAGCAGGCGGAGGAGGCGCTGCGCTGCTGGCTCCCGTTGCGGCGCTCGCTGCGGGAGGCGGCGGCGGAGCGCGAAGGCGGCAGCGGGGGAGAGCCTCTCTTCGTGAATTCGCGCGGCGGTCGTCTGACCACCCGGTCCATGTCGCGCGTCTTAAAGCGCCGGCTGCGCGCCGCGGGCCTGCCGGCCGCGATCTCGCCCCACGCGCTGCGCCACACCTTCGCGACGCACCTGCTCCAGGCGGGAGCGGACCTGCGGTCGATCCAGGAACTGCTCGGGCACGCTTCGCTCTCGACGACACAGAAATACACGCATCTCGACGCCGCCCGCCTCCTCGACGTGTACCGTCGGGCCCACCCGCGCGCATGAGGCCGCGGCCGGCGGTCCTGCTCCTCGCGATCGCGCCTTTGCTCGGGCCGCCGCGGGCCGCGCCCGCCGGAAAGGCGGCCGGGAAAAAACCCGCCGCGAGGCCGCCGGCTTTAGTCGAGATCGACCGCCGGATCCGCGCGGAGTTCTGGGACCCGGACTTGAAGGGCGTCGACTGGAAGGGGGCCGTCGAAACCGCCGCCGCCGATCTTGCCGCGGCGCCGGGGGAGCCAGAGCGGGACGCGGCGTACGACCGGCTGCTCGCCCGCCTCGACGACTCGCATACGTTTCGGGTTCCCGCGGGCCGGCTCCCCGAGACGCGGTGGGCCACGGCCGGCCTGCGCATCGGGCGCGACGGGACGGGGTACGCCGTGAAGGCGGTGCTGCCCGGAGGAGCGGCGGAACACGCTGGCCTGCGGCTCGGCGACCGGATCGTCTCGGTCGGCGGAAAGGCGTACGGTGAAGCACGCGTCGATTTCCGGGGGCTGTTCCTCGCGCTCGAAGGGGCGCCGCGCTCCTCCGTCGATCTCGTGTGGGAGAGGGCCGCGGGCGAGCGCCGGAGCTCCGCGCTCGCGCTCGAGCCGGAACCTCCGGGCGACTCCCTCGTCTGGCGGAGCGCCCGCGTCCTGCGGCGCGGCGGCCACGCGTGGGGATACGCGCGCCTCTGGGGGATCTCGCCCGAGGTTGCGCTCGCCGTCGTCGATCTTCTCTCCGATCGATCCGACTCCGCCGCCGTCACGCCGGAGCTCTCGGGGCTCGCGGAAATCGAAGGATTCATTCTGGACGTGCGCGGAAACAGCGGCGGCTATGACCCGGGCATCCTCTCGACGTTTTTCCGGGGCCGGTGGAGCGCCGGCGACTACCGTGTGAAGAGCCGCGGAAAGACCCGGGTGGTGCCTCCCGAGTACCGCCCGCTTCCGGTGGCGCTGCTCGTGAACTCCGGCACGGCGAGCTCCGGCGAGGCGCTGGCCCTGAAGTTCCGGCGTCACGACATCGGCTTGATCGTCGGAGAGGAAACCGCGGGAATGCTCTCGGGCGGAGCCAATGTCGCAAAGCTGCCCGACGGCTCGTCTCTCTGGTTCTCGGTTCGTGCGGTCGAGGACGCCGACGGCCGCTCGTACGAGGGCCGTGGCGTGCGCCCGGATGTCGTGGTCGCAGACCGCCCGGGCGCCGCCCCCGGCCTGGAAGACGCGATCATCGAAGCCGCAATCCACGCGCTCGAGAGCCGCCTGAAGAAATAGAGCCTCCGCTTCGTTTCGATTATCCTCGCGGCATGCAAAAACCCGTCTGGCACTCGACGACGGTCGTGTGCGTCCGCCACAACGGCCGGGTCGCGATGGCCTCGGACGGCCAGGTCACGCTCGGGACCACGGTGATGAAGCAGACCGCGGCGAAGATCCGGCGGCTGAAGGGCGGAGACGTCATCGCGGGATTTGCGGGCTCCTCGGCGGACGCGTTCGCGCTCTTCTCGCGGTTCGAGGCGCGCCTGGAGGAGCATCGGGGCAATCTCGAGCGCGCCGCGATCGAGCTCGCGAAGGACTGGCGGACGGACAAAATGCTCCGACAGCTCGAGGCTCTCTTGATCGTCGCCGACAAGACGACCTCTCTCCTGCTCTCCGGCACCGGAGACCTGATTTCCCCGGAGGAGGGCCTTCTCGCGGTCGGCTCGGGCGGACCCTACGCGCTCGCGGCGGCCCGCGCGCTTCTGAAGCACCGGCCGGATCTCTCCGCGGCGGACATCGCGCGGGAATCGCTTCTGATTGCCTCGACGATCGACATCTACACGAACGACCGGGTAACCCTTGAAGAAGTCTGAAGAGGGTCGTCAGTCGTCAGTTTTCAGTTTTGAGTGAAGCCCGGTCGCAGGGAATTGAGAGCATCGAACCGAAAGCCGAGTACTGAAAACCGGTAAACCGACAGGAACTGACTACTATTAGCCATGGTTTTCCTCATGCCCGGTGAAAAACCGGCGGCCGAGGCCGCCCCCGTCGTCGCGCCCGGCGCCCGCACGCCGCGGGAGATCGTCGTCGAGCTCGACAAGTACGTCATCGGCCAGCAGAAGGCCAAAAAAGCGGTGGCGGTGGCGCTGCGGAATCGGTGGCGGCGGCAGCAGCTCGAACCGGAAATGTCGCGCGAGATCCTGCCCAAGAACATCCTGATGATCGGACCGACCGGGGTCGGCAAGACCGAGATCGCCCGCCGCCTCGCGCGGCTCGCCGATGCGCCTTTTCTGAAGGTGGAGGCCTCGAAGTTCACCGAGGTCGGCTACGTCGGGCGCGACGTCGAATCGATCGTCCGCGACTTAACCGAGGTCGCCGTGCACATGGTGCGCGAGGAAAAGACGGCGGAGATCCGCGAGCGCGCCAAGGCTCGCACCGAGCAGCGGCTCCTGGAGCTCCTCATGCCGCCGCTCTCCGAGCGCGACATGGAGGAGACGCGCTCCCGACTGAGGACGCTGCTGTCCGAGGGCAAGCTCGAAGAGCGGCTCGTCGAAGTCGAGGTCGCGGACAAGAGCTTTCCGTCGTTCGAGATCGTGACGAACCAGGGCGTTGAAGAGATG
>JBBQDF010000103.1:0-8417 GCA_038319475.1 Thermoanaerobaculia bacterium | reverse complement strand
CACATGGCAAGCGCGCGGACGGTGATTCGCTCCCTCGGGGGAATCGGCGCCTGCAACTCGTTTACGCGGATTTATCTCTCCATTTTCGGTCAGTCCGACTGGGAGGACTGCCCGGCCGTCCCGCCGGAGATCGTCCTTCTGCCGGACTGGTTTCCCTTCCACATCTACCGGATGTCCGCGTGGTCGCGGACGATCGTCGTGCCGCTCTCGATCCTGTGGGCGTTCAAGCCGCGGTGTCCCGTTCCGGATGCGGCGCGCTTGGACGAGCTCCGGCTCGACTCGCCGGCCCCGGAAGCGCGCCCTTCCGTCGGGACGCGCGAGCGCCTCTGGCGCCGGTTCTTCGTCATTCTGGACCGTACGGTCAAGCTCGCCGAACGCTCGCCCTGGAAGCCGTTTCGCCGGCGCGCGCTCGCCGCGGCCGAGGCGTGGGTCCTCGCCCACCTCGAAAAGAGCGGCGGGCTGGGAGCGATCTTTCCTCCGATCGTCAACACGATCCTGGCGATGCGGTGCCTCGGCTATCCCATGGAGCACCCGGCCCTGGTTTCGCAGATCGAGGAGCTCGAGCGGCTCGAACTCGAGGAGGACGGCGCGCTTAGGATCCAGCCCTGCTTCTCTCCCGTCTGGGACACCGCGCTGGCGCTGCTGGCGCTGAAGGAGTCGGGGCTTTCCGAGGACGACCCGGACCTCCTGCGAGGCGCTGCGTGGCTGGTCGACCGGGAGGTGCGAAGCGTCGGAGACTGGCGCTACTCCGCGCCGGGCGTTTCTCCCGGCGGCTGGTTCTTCGAGTACGAAAACGAGTTTTATCCCGACGCCGACGACACCGCCGAGGTTCTCGCGGCTCTCGCCGAAGTGCGCTTTCCGGATCCGCGCGCGGAAGAACGCCGGCGCGCGGCCGTCGAACGCGGAGTGGCCTGGCAGCTCGGCATGCAGAACCCGGACGGCGGCTGGGCCGCCTTCGATCGGCTTTGCGACAACGAGGTGCTCACCTGGATTCCGTTCGCCGATCACAACGCGATGATCGATCCGAGCTGCGAAGACATCACCGGACGGACTCTCGATGCGCTCAGGAGGCTCAACCGCCGCGAACATCCGGCCGTGGCGCGGGGCATCGCTTTTCTGGCCGGGAAGCAGGAGGCGGACGGCACCTGGTACGGGCGGTGGGGATGCAACTACATTTACGGCACCTGGCTGGCGCTGCGGGGGCTCGAGAGCGCGGGAGTGGATCTCTCGGCGGAGCGGTGGCAGGGCGCCGCGCACTGGCTCCGGCAGCGGCAGAATCCAGACGGCGGATGGGGGGAGCTGCCGCGCTCTTACGACGACCCGTCGACCAAGGGGATGGGCCCGAGCACTCCGTCTCAGACCGCGTGGGCACTCATGGCGCTCCTGTCGGCGGGACACGCGCGTTCCGACACCGCGGAGCGCGGGGCCGCCTACCTGCTGTCTCAGCAGCTCCAGGACGGCTCGTGGAAGGACGCGTCGTCGACGGGCACTGGCTTTCCGAAGGTCTTCTACCTGCGGTACCACCTCTACGCCACGTATTTTCCGCTCTGGGCGCTCTCCCTCTATGATCGAGCCCGGCGCCTTCCCTGGAGGCGCCAGATCGCGGAACGGCACCGCATGCGACACTCCCGAGCGGCCGACTTCGAGGAGACGACCCCATGAGGTTCCCCCTTCACCTGACCGCGGGCACGATCGCCAACCAGGCGCGCGCCGCGCTTGCCGGCCGCAAGCGCTTTCCGTTCGTGCTCATGCTGGAGCCTCTCTACACGTGCAATCTCGCGTGCATCGGCTGCGCCGTCGAGCGACACACGGGCAAGCTCGCCGACCGGCTGACGGTCGAACAGTGCCTCGAGGCCGCCGATGCGTCAGCCGCGCCGATCGTCTCTCTCTGCGGAGGAGAGCCCACGATCTACCCGGAGCTTCCCGAGCTCATCTCGCAGCTCATCCGGAGGAAGCGGCACATCTATCTGTGCACGAACGGCCTGCTGCTCGATTCCAGAGTGTATGGAGTGATTCCCCCCGACAAACGGCTCGTGGTCAACGTGCATTTGGACGGCATGCGCGAGACCCACGATCGCGTCTGCGCGCGCGAGGGTGTGTTCGACAAGGCGATCGAGATGATCCGGGAAGGCCGGCGGCTCGGTCACCACATGATGGCCAACATGACGATCTTCAGGGAGACGAACGTCGAAGAGGTCGAAGAGCTCTGTCAGCTTCTGACGTCGCTCGGGGTCGAGGGAATGCTCGTCTCTCCCGGATATCAATACGAATCCGTGACCCGCGACATCTTCCTGACTCGCGCGGAAATTCAGAACAAATTCAAGCGCGTGCTGGAGATCTCAAAGTCGTACCGCCTCACGTCCACACCGATGTTCCTCGAGTTTGCGGCCGGACTTCGCGAGTACGACTGCTCTCCGTGGAGCACCGTCACCTACACGCCCCGCGGATGGAAGGGACCCTGCTACCTGATCGGGAAGAAGTATTCGGAAGAGTGGGAGGAGTTCTGGAACGGGACGGACTGGGACTACTGGGAGTCCCGCCAGGACAGTCTCTGCCAGAACTGCGCGATGCACTCCGGTTTTGAAGCGTCGGTCGTGCGGGAGCTTCCCAGGAGGCCCGGGGACATGCTCCGGCTCGCCGCCTGGAACCTGCTCGGGTAAGTGGGCGCGAAGGAGAGGGTCGAGCGTTGCGCGTTGAGCGTTGAGCCGCCGAGAGTTTCGAGGCTCCCCGGACTCTCGACCCTTAACCCTCAACCCTGAACTCTTCAGAAGACTCATGGACCTCGTCACCGGCGGGACGGGTTTCGTCGGCTCTCACGTCGTGCGCGCGCTCCTCGGGCGCGGAGGCCCGGTGCGTTGTCTCGTGCGGGGCACAAGCCCGCGGACGAATCTCGAGGGCCTCGACGTCGACATCGCCGCGGGGGATCTGACCGACCCCGCTTCACTCCGGAAGGCGATCCGCGGGTGCCGCGTCGTGTACCACTGCGCGGCGGACTACCGGCTCGGGACGCGCGATTCGGCCGCGATCTTCGCGTCGAACGTGACGGGCACGGACAACCTCCTTCGCGCCGCGGCCGACTCTGCCGTCGAGCGCGTGGTCCACACGAGCTCCGTCGGCGCCCTCGGCCGCACGTCCGACGGATCTCCGGCCGACGAGAAAACCGAGGCTTCCGCCGACTCCCTGATCGGGGCGTACAAGAAGAGCAAGCACGAGGCGGAACGCGTCGCACTGGAATGGGCGGCGCGCGGGCTTTGCGTCGTGATCGTGAATCCGTCGACGCCCGTGGGGGAGCGGGACGTGAAGCCGACTCCCACCGGGAAAATGATCCTCGATTTTGTGAACCGCAGGATGCCCGCCTACGTCGACACGGGATTGAACCTGATCGACGTGCGCGACGTCGCGCAGGGACACCTGCTGGCCGCGGAGCGCGGTCGACCGGGAGAGCGTTACATCCTCGGGAACCGCAACATGACGCTGAAGGAAATCTTCGACGCGCTGTCCCTCTTGACCGGTGTGCCGTCGCCGAAGTGGAAGCTTCCCCACTGGGTGCCGCTCGCGGCCGCCTCGGTCGATCTCGTGATTTCGCGGGCACGGGGGAAAGATCCCTCGATCCCTCTCGAAGCGGTCCGGATGTCGCGGCACGCGATGTTCTTCGATTCTTCACGCGCGGTGCGGGAGCTCGGGCTGCCGCAGAGCGACGTCGGCGCGGCGCTCGGCCGCGCGGTCCGGTGGTTTGAGGAAAACGGGTATGTCCGCGGGTGATCGGTCGCAGGATCCCTCCGCTCCCATCCTGATCGTCACGGCTCTCAGAGAGGAAGCCTCCGCGCTGCTGGACGGAACTCGCGGAGTTGCACGCATTTCCGGCGCCCCTCAGCCGGCATGGCGCGGGCATCTCTCGGGCCAGCCGATCATCCTCGCGCAGACGGGCGTAGGCCCGCGAAACGCCCGCGCCGGGCTCGCAGAGCTTCTGCGCTGGATTGGGCCCTGCCGCTGGATCGGGGCGGGCCTCGCGGCAGGGCTCGCTCCCGATCTCATCGTCGGTAAAATCCTAGTCGCAGACGCCGTCGGCGACGCGGAGGGAGCCGTGACAACCGGCCCCGATCCCGCGTGGGCGGCCCGCGCTCTGGCCTGCGATCGAACAGTCCGCAGCGGCCGATTTCTCTCGACCGCCCGGATCGCGGCCACCAGAACGGAGAAGGCCGCGCTTCGCGGGACCGGCGGCGAAGAGTTCGACGTTCTCGACATGGAGTCCGCGTCCTGGGCGCGTGGCGCGGCGGACGCCGCCAACGAGGCGCCCTACCTGCTGGCACGGGTCGTGTCCGACTCCGCCGACGAAGAGCTACCGGACTTTCTCACTGTCTCCGTCGCTTCAGACGGATCTCTCGACCGCGGACGGATTGCCCGTTACGCCCTCCTGCGGCCGTCGGCGATTGGTAAGCTCCTCGATCTGCGGCGGCGCGCCCGTTCCTGCGCGGAGTCCCTCGCGGAGTTCCTCGACCGGTTCGCCGTCTCGGGGTTCTGAATGAGGCTTTCCGGACCATGTCCGTCGCGCTGCGCCGCAGGAGATGAGGGCCGGGGTTTGAGCTCGGAGGAATATGGCGGACGATCAAGCGCCAGCGGCGAAGCTCGACCGGCTCCTCGTGGAAACGAGCCGGACCTTTGCCCTGTCCATCCCTCTTCTCCCCGAGCCTACCCGCCGGGAAGTCACGGTCGCGTACCTCCTTTTCCGCATCGCCGATACGTTCGAGGATGCGGCCGGCTGGCCGCCGCCGGCAAGGACCCGCGCCCTCGAACAGTTCGGAGAGCTTCTGCGGCGCCCGTCGCTCGCCGACGCAAGGCGGCTTTCCGACCGCTGGACGGCGGCTCGCCCTTCCTCCCACGCCGGATACCTTTCGCTGGTCTCCGAGATTCCCGCCGTGCTCGAAGATTTTCTGGCTCTCTCAGCCGAGGCCCGGGAGCCGATCCGAGAGCACCTTTTACGCTCCGCGGAAGGCATGACTTCCTTCGTCCGCCGTACCGACGAGCGGGGAGAGCTGTCGCTTTCCAGTGAGAAAGACCTGCGCCACTACTGTTACGTCGTCGCCGGCGTCGTCGGCGAGATGCTCACCGAGCTGTTTCTTCTGGGCCGGCCCGGCCTCCAAACGGCCGCTCCCCTCCTTCGGCCGCGCGCGAAGCTTTTCGGCGAGGCTCTGCAGCTCGTCAACATTCTGAAGGACTCGGAGTCCGACGCCGCAGAAGGGCGCCGCTACATCCCCGCGACGCTTCCCCGAGCCGGGGTGTTCGCCCTGGCGCGGGCTGATCTCGACGCGGCAAGCGAGTACATCCTCACCCTTCAGTCGGGCGGCTCGCCGCGCGGGATCGTGGGCTTTGCCGCACTACCGGTCGAGCTCGCGTGGGCGACGCTCGAGCGCGTGGAGGCCTCCGGCGCGGGCGCAAAGGTTTCGCGATTGGAGGTCGCGGCGATCGCGGCGGCCCTCGAAGCCAGGCTCCTCTCCGGAACGCCCGCGGTGACCGTGCGGGGGAGAAGTTGACGGCCGGCAAGCCGCTCGAGTCCGTGCGGAGGTCAGCGGCGGAGCGCTCCGATTTGAAATTCCGCGCCGATCGAGATCGTGAAACCGGGAGATCCGAGCGCTCCGGGAAGACCGGTCCCAGAGCCCTTTCCGCCGGAACCCCGCCGACGGACGGAGAACTCTTCTGGCGGAAGGACGCCCCGGGTGTCGGTAAAGCTGACGGACTCGTCGCCGTAGGTGGCGCGCACGGCAAGATGCGCCCACACGCCGCTCGCAACACGTGTTCGCACCCCGAGATCGACGTTCGTGTCGAAAGATCGCGAGCGGGCGCGGAATCCCCGGTCGAAGTCGACTGCCTCTGTCCCGAGCACGGCGACCGCGACGAAAGGAAGGTTGGAGCGGTCCACGTCCGCGGACAGAAACACATCCGTCGCCTTCCACGTGCCCACAAAGGAGATGGCCATCGTCTGGAGAGAAGCTCCCGGCCGTGTGTCGAAGATGGGGAAGTCGGGCTGGCTCTCGTCGCGCAGATCGAGGCGGCCGCGAAGGGCCTCGCCGGAGAGCGCGACGAGAAACGGGCCGCGGACCACCCGGACCTCGCCGCGTGCTCCATAGAGATATCCGCTGGCGGCCGCGCTCTGTCCTGACGTTGCGTTCCCGCTGACCAGGTTGGTGGCGCGCGCCGCGAGGGCGAGCTCGGCGCCGGGCAGCCGGTGACGCCAGCCGAGCGCCCCGTCCTGGCGGTCCGCGGAGAGGAGGCGTTGCTCGGAGATCTGGTAATTCTCACCTCCGAAGTTGAGAGCCTCGGTCGACTTGTTCGTCCTTCGCTCGTACGCTGCTTCGATCGAGCCCCGCGCGCCCGCGGGTAAGCGGTACAGGCCGCTGAAGTTTTCGTAGCGCCCGGTCCCGTTGGCCGTCGTCCGGCCTCGTTCCGCCGGTCTCTGCTCCTGCTCGAGATGCGAGGGCGCCGGCGCGTAACGCAGCCGCCACTCGCGCGAGGGGGTCCCCGCCCCGAGACCCTGGGGTGGAAAGGTTGCGCCGCGCAGGCCGACTAAGACGAACTTGGGCGTCACGTTGGCGATCTCGTCATGCTCCGGTCCGAGGTCTCTCTGCCGCTGGATGGTCGAGTAGGACGCCGCGAATTCCCCCGTGACTCCGGCGAGAGGGGCAAAGTCCTGGCCGAGGAGAGCCGTCCCGCAAAAGATGCAAGCCGCGATGAGCTCGTTTCCCAAGACGTTCTCCCGTTGTTGCCGACGAGCTTCCGCGATCACGCCTCGCTCGCCCTGGTGCTGACGCTGATGCCGCGCCTGAAAAATGCCGGAGTCCGGACCGGCCGGTCGAATTTCCGAGGGTGCGGGAGAGCCTATCCCGGCAGCCGCGTTTTCCGAGCCCCCCGTTCTGTCCGGCGCCGCCGGGAGAAAGAGACGGACCGCCGCTTCAAGGGCGAGCGGGACAAACGCCGGTGGAAAACGGGTGACGCCGTCACCTTCGCAGGTCCACGTTGAAATCCGCGCCCAGAAACAGGGCGGACTCGGGAGAGCCGAGCGCGCGGGAGAGCCCCGCACCGAAGACGCCCGTTCGGGTGACGTCGAGCCGCCTCGCCGGCCGCGCGCCATCGGGATCGCGGAGCGTCACGGTCTCGTCCCCATAGCCCAGCCGCAACGAAGCGCGAACGTGGATCGCGCGCGCGATCGCGTGGCGCACGGTCAGGTCCGCGAAGACCTCCCGTGCTCGGGAATCGGGAGAGACGCCCTGTTCGAAAGCGGCAGTCTCGATCCCGAGCGGCGCAAGCGAGACGAAGGGGAGACGCGCGCGGTCCCATGTCGCCGAGGCGAGGGCCTCGGTGCGCTCGCCGCTCCAGACAATGCCCAGGCGATACGCCTCGAGAGAGGCGGCGGGCGTGCCGTCGACATTGCGGAAGTCGGGCGCGCTCTCCTCGTGCGTCTTGAGGGAGCCCGACACTCTTTCGGCACCCGCCCACACGGTCCAGCGCCCGCGGCGAGCGCGCAGCTCGAGCCCCGCGCCGTAGAGGGCGCTGCCTGCCATGCGGAACGTCGCTGACGTTCCGGTGCTCCCGGACGGTTTCGCGTATCGCGCCGAGACCGCGGCCTCGAGACCTGCCCAGCGATGCCGCCAGCCGAGGCCGAGATCGATCCGCTCGGCGGAAAGAGTGCGCTCCTCGCCCAGGACGAACCGTTCTCCGCCTAGATGCACGAGGTCGGTCGCCTTGTGCGTCTTGCGTACAGCCCCGGCTTCGAACGAATCCCGCGCGCCGACGGGCAGGCGCACCTGAAGCGAAAAATTCTCGTACCGCCCGGTGCCCGTGGTGACCACGTTCTCCGTGGAGTACGGTGTCGCGGTCTGCTCGTCGTGCGACGGGGCGAGCGCGACCCGGATGTTCCATTCCGCGGCCGGCGTGCCGGCGCCGAGGTTCCCCGTCGGCAGGCGCGCCCCGCCTGCGCCCACGAAGACAAACTTGGGGGTGACGTCGGAAAGGTCCTGGCGCCCCGGTGCGGGATCGGCGCGGCGCGCCGCGGTCCCGTACGAGAATCCGATTTCCCCTTCGAATCCGGTCGAGCGGGGAACGTCGATTCCGAGGAGAAGCCCGGCGCAGAACACGCAGGCGCTGACGAGATCGGGTGACACGCGGGTTAAGAACCTGGAAGTCGGGCGTTAGGAGGGCGAGGGGCCGAGCGCCGCGCCGCTCCGACGTCCGGGCATTACACGAAGCACGGTGCGGACCGCGCCTGGCGTCAGGGTCGGGCGGAGAAGGCGCGCGTCGTACGGCGCGAGGCGGCGCTCGTTTTCCGAGAGACACAGCTCCAGGAAGGACCGTGGGGAGAGATCGACGAGCCCGTGCGTTTTCATCGTGAACCCCGTCTGGCTCCCGGAGCCCTTCATCGCCAT
>JBBQDF010000102.1:0-8443 GCA_038319475.1 Thermoanaerobaculia bacterium | reverse complement strand
GGAGAAAGGGCCCGCCGATCGGGAAACGGGAGTGCAACGACGGGCGCGCCGGCAGCGCGGCCGTCGCGGCGGCCGGTGCGTGCTCCAGGGAGAGACCCGCTTTCCACATCGCGCTCTCTTCCGCGTTGCGCGCTTCGACCTCGAACGAACTCTCCATGTAGGCGGCGGCATGGGACAGACCCTGGAACCGGCCGCGCGCGTAGGCGACCAGATATCGAATCGCGAAGCGGAGGAACCCCACGCGGGCGAACTGACTCACGTGCTCGATCTCATGAGCGATCAGCCGGGCGCCGGGCTCCGTCCGCGCGACCATCGACCGCGCGGCCGCCGTCGTCAGAAAGACATGGCGGCCGAGGGTCACGGCGTCCGCCCTGAAACAGCGTGTCAGAAGCCGGGCCAGCCAGTTCGTGTGCAGCCGGACGCGGCGCGCATGAGGGGAAAGCGCGACGAAAGCGCGTGGGAGAAGAATGTTCGAGAGCCTGGAAGTCCGTCCGAGTTAGTTGGACCGCCCCGGGCGGGCGGCGGATGACGCCTCGGGCAGGCTCTTGCGCAGGTTCGAGATCTGCTTCACGTCCACCGAAAAGCTGATCTGCCCCGCCATCGCGAGCTCCGCCCAGGAATCGACAGCCTGGCCGTTTGAGCGGGCGGGATGGAATTGCCACGCAGCGATCTGACGGCGAAAGTCTGAGAGCAGGACCGGGTCCGAGGCCTGCAACGGAATCGCGCGATCGACGCGTCCCGCCGCCGTGATGCGGACCCAGAGCCGCACTGAGAAAGGGCCCTTGTAAGAATCGGCGTCCCACTTCGTTTTTTTCGGGATGGCCAGAGTCTCGAGCGCTTCGACGGGCACCGTCCCGTCCGTGGGAGCCGCGGCGGCCGACAAACCCTCGTACCAGGCCGTGTCCGCCGGCCACTCGAGCGGGACCGGCAGCGGACTCGTCGGCGTCACGGGTGTCAGCGCAATCTGCTCAATCCTGCGGGACTTCACTTCGACGCGAAGGTCCACTCGCACGCTCGCCCACGTGTCGACCGGCTGTCCGGCCTGCCGCCCGGGCTCGAAGACCCAGCGCTCGAACGATTTTTTCGTCTCCGCGGCGAGCGAAGGGATCGGATCGCGGACGCGTCGCGACGGCCCGGGCTTCCCGCTCCGGTCGACGCGGACCGCGGCGTACAGCGGCTCCTCGACGACCTGGTCGACGAAAGTCGGCTTCGCCGGGAGAGCGGCCGGACTCTCCACCGCGAGACCGAACGGGTTCTCCGGAGGAAGAGTTTCGATGCGGACCGACGGCGGATCTGAAAGGCGCGTCGGCAGGAGCGCGCCGGAGGGAGCGCCGGGCGGCGGGGCCGTGGGCGCGGAAGCGGACGGCGAAGGGGCGGGCACGGGGGTCGGGGTAGGCAACGGCGTCGGGACGGCCGAGGGGGAATCAGCGGGCGGCGGCGGCGGCGCGGTTTCCTGCGCTGCCGCCGGCGCGGCTGACAGAAGAAGACCCGCCGCCAGGGCGAGGCCGGAAAAAGGCCGGAGGTTCATGAAGTTGCGGAAAAGTATAGCCGGTCGGCTATTTTGCGGTGAGCCAGTCGTGTCCCGCTCCGACGTCGACGGCCAGTCGGACGCGGAGACTGGCGGCGCCTTCCATGACCTCGCGGAGCAGGGCCTTCAGGGCTTCGACCTCGGCGTCGGGCGACTCGAGCACCAGCTCGTCGTGGACCTGAAGTACGAGGCGGGAAGCCAGGCCGCGCTCCGCGAGGGCGTCGTCCAGGCGGACCATCGCTATCTTGATGATGTCCGCCGCGGCGCCCTGAAACGGCGCGTTCAACGCCATGCGCTCGGCATTCCCGCGCACGTTGGGGTTGGAGGCGGCGATCTCCGGGATGGGCCGGACTCTTCCGAAAATCGTGGTGACCTCGCGGGTCCGCCGGGCTTCCTCGAGGATGCCGTCGAGACAGGCCCGCACGCCGGGAAACTGCGCGAAGTAGGAATCGACATAGCTCTTCGCCTCGGACGTCGAGACGCCGAGCTCCTTGCCGAGCGTGAAAGGCGCCATCCCATAGAGGAGCGCGAAGTTGATTCTCTTTGCGGCGAAGCGCATTTCGGAGCTCACGAGGTCCGGTGAGACGCCGAAAATCTTTGCCGCCGTGGCGCGGTGGATGTCCTGGCCCTCCTCGAAGGCGCGGATCATCGCCTCGTCGGCGGACAGGTGCGCGAGGATGCGCAGCTCGATCTGGGAATAGTCGGCCACGACGAGCTTTCCTCCGGGCGGTGCGACGAAAGCCTTTCGGATCTCCCGGCCGGCCTGGGTGCGGATGGGAATGTTCTGGAGGTTCGGATCCGAGGACGAAAGGCGCCCCGTGGACGCCACGGTCTGGCGGAAGGAAGAATGGACGCGCCCCTCCCGGTCGGCGAGGGCGGGCAGCGCATCGACGTATGTCCCCTTGAGCTTGGAGATTTCCCGGAACTCGAGAACGAGCTTCGGCAGGGTGAACCCCCGCTCGGCGAGCCCGTTCAAGACCTCGACCCCGGTCGAAGAGGTCCTCGTCTTCGCGGTTTTCTTGAGCACCGGGTAACCGAGCTTCTCGAAGAGGATCTGACCCAGCTTGACGGGAGAATTGACGTTGAACTCTTCGCCGGCCTCGGCCCAGATCTTCTGCTCGATCGCGCGCAGTTCTTTCTCCATGCGCGCCGAGATCTCCCGCAGGAACGGAACGTCCACCGCGACTCCCGCGATTTCCATGCGCGCGAGGACGGGCGTCAGCGGCCGTTCGATCTCGCGGTAGATGCGGTCGAGAGCCGGACGCGCGGCCAGCTCCTCGCGGAGGGGCTCGGCGAGCGACGACGCGGCCGCGGATCGCTCGGATAACCAGCGGTCCGCGTCCGCGATTTCGTACGCGTCCGGCAGTCCGCACGAGGAAATCCCGGCTTCCTTGTCGGACAGGAGCCGCTGCCCGAGCCGCTGAAACGCCATGGGCTCGAGCTCAGGGCTCGCGACGCCGGAGGAGAGAACGTACTGAGCGAGGCAGATGTCGAAGAGGTTCCCGGCCACGCGCCGCCCGGACCGCGCGAGAAGGGTGTCGAGCGGCTTGGCGTCGGCCATCGCGAAGGAGGCGCCCGGCCGGTCGGCGCCGGCCCAGATCTCCGCGATGCGGCCGGCGTCGCCCTCCGCGATCTCCGCGGCGCTTCCGCCGGAGAGCGCGAGGAGCGCGTCCGCGCCGCGGGTCAGCAGCGCAACGCCGGTCCATCCGCCGGACAGCGAAAACGGCTCGCCTCCGGAAAGCCGCCGCGAGGAAACTTCCGGAGGCGCGGCGGACTCTCCCTGGATCTCCGCGGCCAGGGAGTGGAATTCCAGCCGGACGAAGATTTCCTTCAGGGTCGGAAAGTCGGGCGGCGAGCAGCGGAGGTTTTCCGGGTCGAAGGGGATCGCCAGGTCCGTCGGAATTTCCACCAGCCGTCGCGAGAGGAGTGCGGCCTCGCGATTCTCGCGCAGGCTATCGCCGACCTTCCCCTTGATCTCATCGGCCCGCTCCAGAAGTGCGGGAAGGCTCCCGTACTGGAGGATCCACTTTTTCGCCGTCACCTGCCCGACGCCCGGCACTCCGGGGATGTTGTCGACGCTGTCCCCCATCAGGGCGAGCACGTCGGCGACCTGACCGGGCTTCACACCGAAGAACGTCTCGACGCCCGCCTCGTCGAGAAACGCTTCCTTGCCCGTATGGAAGACGCGCACGCGGGGACCGACGAGCTGCAACATGTCCTTGTCCGCCGTCACGATCACGACGTCGTATCCGGCGGTGGCCGCTTTGCTCGACAGCGTTCCCAGGACGTCGTCCGCCTCATATCCGGGAAGCTCCAGGATCGGGATCCGGTAGGCGTCCAAGAGGAGCCGGATGTCGGGCAGCTGCGAGGAAAGGTCCTCCGCCATCGCCGGCCGGTTTGCCTTGTACTGCGCGTACTCCTCGTGCCGGGTGGTGCGCTCCGGGCCGTCCCACGCGATCGCGCAGAGGTCGGGGGTGTGCTCCCGCAGCATCTTCCGCAGCATCGTGACGAAGCCGTAAATCGCGTTGGTCGGCCGGCCCGTGGAAGTGGAAAGCCTCTGGATCGCGTGGTAGGCGCGATGGATGTTCGACATCGCGTCGACTAAGTAGACGGTTTTCGCCGGCATCGCCCGGGATTGTAGGCGAGCGTCCCGAGGTCTCGAATCCGCGGGCCCGGTGCGCCAGTTCCGACTTGAGTCGTGTGTTGGATCCTACGGGTCCGAACGGAAAGGTCCATTCCGTCGGATCTCTACGCGATGAGGCCTGGCGTCAAACCGCCGCGGCGGACCCGTTCGAAGGGTGAAGTCCAGCCGCGAGAGGCGATGGCGGGTTCCAGAGCAATGCGGGGATAAAAAAACGCGCGACCCGTTTCCGGAGTCGCGCGATCAATAAAACCAGACTAACAAACGCGCATTCGCAAGTCAATAAAATTCGGCAGGAGGGCCGGAAGGGGGCGGTACGTGCCGGCAGTCCCGGCAGGCTTGCGTTTTGAGGGCCCTGGCGCCCCCGGCTCGGAACACGATTTCCTGGAAGTCGCGGCGGACGCCTCTTTCCCAAGGCAGGAGCCCCCGAAAACCACAAGGGGTTCAAACGGATGTTCGAACGTCTGCACTCGCGGCGCGTCTTTTCCCGGGGGGGCGCCGGAAAAGCACCTGAAATCGCGATCTCCCACGGATAGGCCGAACTCCGAGAGCTGAGGTCGGGTGAAAACGGTGGGCGTAACCCGCTTCGAATCAGTGGCTATCGAAAGGTATCGCCCGAAAATACAAATCGCGCGACCCGTTCCCGGAGTCGCGCGATTGAATTCGAGAACTATAACAAACGCGCACGCCCGGGTCAAGAATTTTCCTTTCAGTCGCGTTGACCGAGGTAAACCGCAGGAGAGAAGGAGTTAACGTTGCCCGCGCGCGCGGCTGCCGCGGACTTTAGAAGCGCTTTCGGACGGTTGCGAGGATCTGAGCCCGAAGACGTTGCGCGTCGTTCTGGATCTGGGCCGTCTCGGCCTGCATCTTTGCCACGAACGGGGCGTCGGCGATCCCGGAAAGGTTCACACCCACGTTTAGCAACGCGCTCTCCGCCGCGGCCTCGAGAAGGAGGGCCGCGGAGCCCGCGTCCGAGGCGGCGCTCGGATTGCCTTTTTCGACCAGGTCCGGAAGCAACGCGAGCACGCGCGCCGCGAGCTGGGCGGTACGCAGCGGGACCTCCGTCGCCCGCCGGTTCGCGAGCGCGAGCGCTTCCGTCCGGCTGGCCTTCTGCGCCTCGCTCTCCTTCGGCAGCCGCCGGGCGGCGACGACGAGCTCGTAAGCCTCAGAGTCCTCCCGCGCGAGCCGGAGGAACTCGAGCCGGGCGGACGCTGCCGCCTGCGCGATCGGCCGCACGGCGGCGTGCGCATCCGAGAACTTCTCCCGCGTGAGTGTGAGCGCGGCGACCATTTCCATGAGGCTCGATCCCATCGCTCCGGCCACCGCCGCCGCGGTGCCCCCGCCGGGCGTCGGCGCATCCGAGCCAAGCGCATCGATGAACTCGATGACGGTCTGCCTGGCAAATTCGGTCATGCGATGGGATTGGGAACCCAGAAGCCACGAAGGGTGACGCCGGCTACCTGGTTCACGCCCCAATGATAGACGAGGTGCCGGTCATCGGGCGCGTCGAGCAGCAGGACGTCCGCACTCTTGCCCGCTTCGAGGGAACCGGTCTCTGCGGCGAGGCCCAGGGAAGCCGCGGCATTCAGGGTCATGCCGGTCAGCGTCTCCTCGACGGAGAGGCCGGAATCCAGGCAAGCGTGCGCGGCGACCGCCGCCAGAGACTCCGTGAGGCAGGTGCCCGGATTCGAGTCGGAGCCGATCGCGACCGGAACACCCGCGGCGATCAGAGCCCGGGCCGGGGCGGGGCGGGCGCGCATCCACCAGGCTGTCCCCGGAAGGAGGACGGCGACGGTTCCGGATCGCGCGAGCGCGGCGACTTCCTCGGGGCCGATGCAGAGCAGGTGGTCGGCGGAGGAAGCCGAGAGCTCGGCGGCGAGGAGAGTGCCTCCGGAGCGCGCCAGCTCATCGGCATGCACGCGCAGCCCCATGCCGGCGGCGCGCGCCGCAAGCAGAACGCGGCGGGATTGTTCGACCGAAAAAACCCCCTCTTCGCAGAAGACGTCGCAGAAGCTTGCGAGGCCGGCTGCCGCCGGAATGATTTCCGACACGATCGCCTGCACCCAGTCGTCGGGCCGGCTTCGGAATTCCGGTGGAAACTCGTGGGCCGCCAGAAGCGTCGGAACCACGCGCGGCAGATCCTCTCGGCGCGCGCTCGATAAGAGTCGCAGCGCGCGCAGCTCGTCTCCGACGGTCAGCCCGTATCCCGTTTTCGCCTCGACCGTCGTGGTGCCGCAGGAGCGCATGCGGGAGAGCCGCCTTTCGAGAAGGACCCCGAGCTCCGCGTCGGATGCGGCGCGCGTCGCGGCGACCGTAGAGCCGATCCCGCCTCCCGATGCGGCGATGTCTTCGTATGACTCTCCCGCGAGTCGGCGGCCGATCTCGGGACCTCGATCTCCCGCCCAGACGGGATGCGTGTGGGGATCCACCAGGCCCGGCAGCAGGGTCTTTCCAGTGGCGTCGATCGAGACTTCCGCGGGCATTGCCGCGAACCGCTTTTCGTATTCCGCTTCGGTCCCGACCCAGGTGATCCGCCCGTTTTCCGCCCGAAGGGCCGCCTGCGGAATGCGGAGGATCCGGCCCTGCTCCGGGCCCGAACGGACGGACGTCCCCGTCGGCGTCGCGAGGCACGCGGCGTTTCGGAATTCGAGCGAGGGAGCACCCGGCACGGCGCGATCGTACAGGGCGTCGGCGCCTCGTTCCGGTGTTCGGCTGCACACGCGTCCGACTCACTCGGGCGGCGGCGAGAAACGAGCCTCCGGGGATCTTCTACCCGCTGATCTCGCCCTTCTCGGGTTTCCGGGTCAGGTACTTGACCGGGCGGTCCTTCTCGTCCTCGTCCTTGTCGAATTCGAGCACCTGACCGAACAGCTCGACCATCTTCTGGAGCTGCAGCCGGAAGTTGAAGCGGTGCATCTTCAACTCGTGAATCGCTTTCTCGATCTCGGCCGCGCGCTGCAGCGCGCTGTGGGTCAGGCGCTCGCCAGAGTCCTGAGCCTCCTGGATGATGAGCTCGGCCTGGCGGGTCGCGGAGCCCCGGATGTCTTCGGAGGCCCTTTGCGCCGCGACCAGGGTCTCTTTCAGGATTCGCTCGCGATCCCGGTGCTCGGCATTTTCCTCCTGGAGCGAGCGCGTGCGGCTCTGGAGCTCCGAATTGGCTCGGGCCAGCTCTTCCATCTCCTCGGCCACCGAGGACAGGAAGGACTCGACCTCCACGGGATCGAGTCCCTTCCACTTCCGGGAGAATTCGTGCTTCTGAATTTCGAGGGGCGTTAATCGTGACATGCGATTTCTCCTAGGTAAGAACAGGAGGCCGGAGCCAGAGACGGGTCAGGAAGATCTGCAGGAACTGAATCAGAAGAATCAGCAGCAACGGCGAGAGGGCGATTCCCCCGGTCCGCGAAGGCGGAAGGAGCTTACGGAAGGGGCGGAGGAGAGGCTCCGTGAACTTATAGAGAAACTGGACGATCGGATTGCGGGGGTCCGGGCTCACCCAGGAGATCACCGCCGCGATGATGACCATCCACTTGATGAGATTCAGCAAGGTCAGGATGATGTCGAGGAGACTCACGGCAAACGCCCCGCCGATGTTCACGTCGCGCTCCGGTCGCCGAAGAGGGCGGTCCCGAGACGGATCTCGGTCGATCCCTCTTCGATCGCGACTTCGAAATCGTGGCTCATGCCCATCGACAGCTCGGGAAAGGGGCGGCCGAACCGGTCGGCGAGACGGTCCCTCAGCTCGCGGAGCCGCCGGAAGTGGGGCCGCGCGGACTCGGGGTCGGGGTCGAAGGGAGGAACGGCCATCAGTCCGCGCAGGTCGAGCCGTCCCCCGCGGAGGACCTGCGCCGCCAGCCCCTCCGTCTGGTCCGGGTGAGCGCCCGCCTTGGTCGCCTCGCCTGCGATGTTGATCTCGAGGAGGACCGGAAAGGGGGAGGCCTCGGGCGGAAGGAGGGCCTCCAGACGCGAGGCAAGTCTTTCCCGGTCCAGAGTTTCCAGCATGGAGAACCATTGTAGCGCCGCCCTGGCCTTGTTCGTCTGAAGCGGGCCGATCAGCTTCCAGACGAGAGAGGGAAACTCTGGCCGAAGCGCTTCGATTTTCGAGACTCCCTCCGCGACACGGTTCTCTCCGAAGAGAAACAGACCGGCAAGCGCCGCTTCCCGGACGGTCTCGGCCGAATGCGTATTCGTGACGGCAAGGAGCGCAACCCCGGCAAGGTCCCGGCCGGAGCGCCCGGCCGCGCGGCCGATGCGCTCGAGGATCTCGCCGTGCCGCC